>NZ_JAFIRA010000037.1 GCF_022848905.1 Thermostichus vulcanus str. 'Rupite' | reverse complement strand
CTGGAAGATATCATCTCTACTTTTAAGTGGCGGCAATGGAGCGATCTCACCCGTCGTGGGTTGCAGTTGCCCCCCTTGCGCCCTGCATCTGTGTTGGAGAGCGAACCGGTAGGCTTGCCCGAACACCCTTTGGTGGAGCAGCTGCAGTACTATGCCCAGGTGTTGGCCACCCACCTGGAAACGTTGGCCAGCCGCATGGATCCCTTGATCCCACCCCCTAGCAGCTTGCGGGGTGAGTTTCAGGCCAGTGTCACCCTTGCTGGTGAGTTAAGTCAGCCTAGCGTCAGCTTTCAACTGGAGGGTCAGAATTGGCAAGCGGAAGAATTTGGGGTCGATACCCTCTCCGCCAGTGGTAGTTTTGCCGATGGAGCTGTGGTCTTGGAACCGCTGCTGCTGCGCAGTGGAGAACGACAGGCCAGCTTCTCCGGTACCTTGGGCCTGAACGAACAGTCGGGATCCCTGCAAATTCAAGGGTTGCCCTTGGCCTTGGTGGATCGCTTTTTGCCAGATGAGCTGGAGCTGGAGGGGGATCTGAACCTGGATGTGGAATTGGCGGGCAACCTGCGGGATCCCCATGCCACCGGATCCCTGACAGTGTTGAACGCCCAGATCAACCAAGTGCCACTGCGGGAGGTGGGGGGCCAATTTGACTACAACCAAGGGCAGTTGCGCTTCAATAGCACTCTCTTGGCCAATGGGGACGAACCGATCCGCATGGTTGGCCTAGTGCCCTACACCCTGCCGTTTGCGGAAGTGCGGGCCGAATCCGACCAGATCGATCTCACTTTACAAGCCCAAAATGGCGGTTTGCGGCTGATCAACCTCTTTACCGATCAAGTGCGCTGGGAAGGGGGACAAAGTCAACTGGAGCTAGCCATTCAAGGTACTTTGCGAGAACCCAGTTTGCGGGGAAACCTCAGCGTCAGCGACGGGATCCTCAGCTTTGCCGCCTTGCCGGAACCAATTACCGACCTGAATGGCCAGATTGCCTTTAACCTCAACCAACTGGAGGTGCAGCAGCTGAGCGGGCAATTTAGCCAGGGATCCCTCTTGGCCAATGGCATTTTGCCCATCAACTCCCGCGGGGCCTTGCAATCGGGGGAAGGGTTCCAACCCTTGAGCCTGCAACTGCAGGGGATCAACCTCACCTTGCCCAATCTCTACAGTGGCCAACTGGAAGGGGAAGTGGTGGTGGCGGGCTTGCTTTTGCAACCGCTGATCGAGGGCCGCCTGCAGGTGTCGGAGGGGATTGTGGATGTCAGCCCCCGCAATGGGGAGACCCCAGCAGTGCCAGGGATCCCCTCGGATCCGCCCCCCTGGCAACCGCGCCTAAACGGACTGGAACTGACTCTGGGATCCGGCATCCAAGTTGTACGTCGCAACCTGTTTGAATTCACCGCTTCCGGTAACCTGCGCCTGTTCGGTACACCCCAAGATCTGCGCCCAGCGGGCACCATCACCTTGGATCGAGGCCGTGTTGCCCTGCCTATAGCGGCCTTTCGCCTGGATCGCTCCCGTCGTAACACCGCCATCTTTGATCTGGACAATGGGTTGGATCCCTTTTTGGATTTGCGCTTGGTAACTCAAGCTACCGAGGTTTACCGCTTCCCACAAGATATTTCCCCCTTTGACACCAACCGCAATGTCTTGGGATCCCAGCAGAGCATCGACATTTTTGCCACGGTGAATGGGCGGGCCAGCGAGTTGGGGGAAGCCGATCCCCGCAATGGCATTTTGGCCCTCTCCAGCAGCCCCAGCCGCTCGCCGGAAGAGATTGTCGCCCTCCTGGGGGGAACGGCTTTGGCCCGTCTGAATGCGGAAGTGGGGGTGGCGGGCTTGGCGGGAACTGCGCTTCTGAACGACTTGCAAGAAGCCTTGGGGGATACCTTGGGCCTGGATGAAATTCGTCTCAGCCCTGTCCCGCAAATCGATACTCGCGCCCCCAATCGCTCCTCGGTGGGACTGGCTCTGGAAGTGGCCAAAGATCTCGGCCCCGCCCTGTCGGTGTCAGTGCAGCGGAACCTGACGGATTCCTTCCAGCCCACCCGCTACAGCACCCGCTATCGACTGAATGAGCAAACTCTCACCCGTGCCAGTACCGATCTAGAGGGTAATAATGTCATTTCCGTAGAATTTGAGACCCGCTTCTAAAGGGATCCTTCCCTGGGATCGGTTCATTCAAGGCTACAATGCAATCCTATCCTAAGTTTTGTAACGACCTCGGTGAGGCAAGGAATCCTTATGGATGCGTTCATCTGTTGGAACTCGCGGGGTGGATCCCTGGGGTTAGGCAGAATGTATTGGGTAAATGTATTGGGCAGAAGCTGGACAGAATACCAAATCACTGACCACAAGATTGAGGAATGGCGATGATGGTGCTGGGTTGGGGATTAAGCCTGCTGGGTTTGCTGCTGTTGGCGGGCATTGGACTCTATCTACTCAGCGCTCGCCCCTACCGATCGGCGGATTCGGTGGCCAACTCCTATGACCAATGGACCGAAGACGGCATCCTGGAGTTTTACTGGGGAGAACACATTCATCTGGGCCACTACGGATCCCCGCCGCAACCCAAAGACTTCTTGAAGGCTAAAGTGGATTTTGTCCACGAAATGGTGCGCTGGGCTGGGTTGGATCAACTGCCTGCCGGAACCCGGGTGTTGGATGTGGGGTGTGGCATTGGGGGGAGCAGCCGCATCTTGGCCCAGGACTACGGCTTTTCCGTAACGGGGATCACGATTAGCCCCCAACAGGTGAAGCGGGCGCAAGAACTGACACCAACCGGTTTGGATGTGCAATTTCTGGTGGAAGATGCCCTGGCCATGTCTTTCCCAGACGGTAGTTTTGATGTGGTTTGGTCGATCGAAGCCGGTCCCCACATGCCAGATAAAGCTCTGTTTGCCAGAGAGTTGCTGCGGGTGCTCAAACCGGGGGGCATCCTGGTGGTCGCGGATTGGAACCAACGGGATGACCGGCAAAAACCGCTGAATGGATGGGAACGTCTGGTGATGCGACAACTGTTGGATCAGTGGTCTCACCCTGCCTTTGCCAGCATTGAAGGCTTTGCAGAACTATTGGCTGCAACCGGATGGGTGGAAGGTGAGGTGATCACCGCCGACTGGACGGAACCGACATTGCCCTCTTGGCTGGATTCGATTTGGCAAGGGATCCGGCGGCCCCAAGGGTTTCTGCGCTTTGGCCTGGCGGGCTTTCTGAAGTCTATCCGGGAAGTGCCGACGCTGTTGCTGATGCGCTTGGCCTTTGGAGTCGGCTTGTGCCGGTTTGGGATGTTTCGCGCTGTTCGAGCGGCAGCTTCTCCTCTGGCTACCGAAGTTTCAGCCGGCGTGGCAACCTCTCAATAGGTAGGGAACTCTTACGCCAATAAACCCGACAGCATCCTACCTTAGGCAGAGCGCCCACTCAAAAAGGGGGGTGTCGCCCGCATTCCAGCCCTAGGGTGAAAGCCTGGATCCCTAGAGACTAGGCTGCGGATCCCGGCTTCACTGTTCTTGAGGTGAGGGATCCCGTTCCTACTGCAAGTAGGGGGTTATATCTTCCCCTCGCTCAGCCAGAAACGACAAAGCCCGAAAGCGTAAGCCCATCATTTGGTCGTACAGAGGGTTGAGCTTGCACATAGGGGGAATATGCATTACCTTATGGCCGAACAGCACCACATCTCGCTCAAAGGGACATTGAGCCGGGATCCACCGACAAACCCAGTGAGCCAAGCGGGGATCCCGGATTTTGAAGTTGTCGATAGAAGCTTGAAAGGGTCGTAACGGGGCCTGCAACCAGTCGCGCAGGCGGGCCGTAGGTTTGAGGCGCAAGGAAGTCATGGAAACTGTCAGCTCCCGAGGAGCTTTGCGAGCACATTGCGAGGAAATTGTTGCGGAACTCATAGGTCTTCACCTCACACCCTGAAGGAGCACCACTCCTTCTAAACTGGTTAGTCACTACGTACGAAATCAATCGATCTTCTGTATCAAGGGAAACATTGGCTACATCCCCTCTCTTAGTTTGCCTCCCCCAACCGAAAACTGGCTTGTGTAAAACAAAATCTCCGACCAACGTTGTAGAGCTACACATTTTGTCTTCAAAAGTTAATGTGTAACGATAACTACAAAAATTACCTCCTCAGCGCTCTCGGTCACCGGCGCTTTGGCTAGAGGGATGGGTCAAGCGATAGACTCTAAGCTGACTTTCCCTATTTCTGTTATAATCTGTTATAAAACTTATCTCTGACCTAAAACCAGGCAGATACCAGCAGTTTCGGTTGCCTTGACTCGCTTAGGGAGAAGTTTTCTTTTGATCAAAGCTGGTGTAATGCGAGCGTTACGGAGGATAACGATTGCCCAATCCCAGCGAAGCGACGTTCTAGAATTCCAAGAGAGATTCCAGCCGGGATCCCAGTTCTAACCCCTTGCTTGGGAGCCTCCCTATGAAATTGGCCTATTGGATGTATGCTGGCCCCGCCCACATTGGCACCCTCAGGGTGGCTAGCTCGTTCAAAAACGTTCATAGCATTATGCATGCTCCCCTCGGAGATGACTATTTCAATGTGATGCGATCCATGTTGGAGCGGGAGCGTGACTTTACCCCCGTCACCACCAGCGTTGTTGATCGGCATGTATTGGCGCGGGGATCCGACGCAAAAGTCATCAACAACATCACCCGCAAAGACAAAGAAGAACACCCGGATTTAATTGTTGTCACCCCCACCTGTACCTCCAGCATCCTGCAGGAAGATTTGAACCACTTTGTTCAACAAGCGCAATTGCTGAGTCGCTCCGATGTGTTGTTGGCGGATGTTAACCACTACCGCGTCAACGAGCTGCAAGCCGCGGATCGCACCCTGAAGCAGATTGTCGAGTTCTACATCAACAAAGCTCGGAAAAATGGGGAACTGAGCGACTCACCCCAAAAGACGGAACGCCCCTCCTGTAACATTCTCGGCATTTCCAGCCTTGGGTTTCACAATGCCCACGACCTGCGGGAACTGAAGGTGTTGTTGCGGGATTTGGGAATTGACCTCAATTTGGTGATCCCGGAAGGAGCCAGCGTACACGACCTGAAGCACCTGGGCCGAGCCTGGTTTAATGTGGTGCCCTACCGCGAACTGGGACCGATGGCGGCTCGCTATTTGCAGGAGCAGTTTGGCACACCCGCGATTGAGGTGACCCCGATGGGGGTGGTGGAAACCGCCCGCTTCATCCGTCAGATCCAAAAAATCCTGAATGAGCAAGGGATCCCGGTCGATTATGAACCCTATATCCAGGAGCAAACCCTACATGTTTCTCAGGCAGCTTGGTTCTCTCGCTCCATCGACTGTCAAAACCTAACCGGCAAAAAAGCAGTGGTCTTTGGGGATTCCACCCACGCCGCAGCCATCACCAAAATTTTGGCCCGTGAGATGGGGATCCATGTCGTGTGGGCGGGTAGCTATTGCACGTACGATGCGGAGTGGTTCCAAGCGGAGGTTGGCCAGTATTGTGATCAAATTTTGATCACCGATGATCACACCCGCGTTGGGGATGCCATTGCCCAGGCGGAACCGGCAGCGATTTTTGGCACTCAGATGGAACGCCATGTCGGTAAGCGGCTGCACACCCCCTGTGGCGTGATCTCTGCCCCCATTCATGTGCAGGATTTCCCGATTGGCTATAAACCCTTTTTGGGCTACGAAGGCACCAACCAAATCACCGACTTGATCTACAACTCCTTCACCCTCGGCATGGAGGATCACCTGCTGGAGATCTTCGGGGGCCACGACACCAAAGAAGTGATTCACAAAGGCTTAAGTGCCGACTCTGACATCAACTGGACACGAGAAGCACAAGCGGAACTGAATAAGGTGCCCGGTTTTGTGCGGGGTAAGGTGAAACGCAATACTGAGAAATTTGCCCGCGAACGGGGATTGACTGAGATCAGTGTGGAGGTGATGTACGCTGCCAAGGAGGCCGTTGGGGCTTGAGTTAACCTTCCATGCCATGACCACGGATGATCACTCCATCGGAGCGCAGATTGAGTGCTTGCGGATAGAGTGGGAGGCAGAAGGGTGCTGTTTCTCAATTTCTGGAGGGATCCCGAATCATGAGTGCTGATCTACCCAATGAGCCAGGCTCGCCACCTAAAGTACCTGAGAAGCAACCAATCGGGCAAGTTCTAAAACAAGCGGGCCTTTTGAATGAAGGGCAGATCCAGGTGGCGCTGATGGATCAAAAGTATTCCGGGCTTTTGTTCGGTGAGGTCTTGGTGGCTCGGGGCTGGATTAAACCGGAAACCATCACCTTTTTTCTCGATCACTTGATCTTGCCGCGCACCAGTGAAGAGCAATCCCCCAGTACAATCCCTCCAGTCGCTCCGCCCGTGGACTTTCAGCCCGACCCTTCCCCGAGGGATCCCGCCACTGTGCCTAAACCCCTGACCTCGGCAACAGAACCTCCCCCCCCGCCCGATGAGGATTTATCCCGCTACATTACCCGTTCGGAGCGGATCCCTTCCGTACCCATCCGCACCAACGCCCCCTCAGCGCAACGGCCTACACAGCCTCCAGCAGCCATTCCTCCCCATGCTGATCGCCGTACCCGCAGTGGGTTGAATCCCTTCCGCCGTACGGCTCCGCCCACGCAGTTTCCCTCTCCAACCCTATTCCAAGCCAAATCTTCCAAATCTAAAGAAACCTTCTTCTCCGGTTTGAAAGTAGATGGGTACTCCATCCAGGAGGAGTGGGATGCTGCCAGCGAGCATTTATTGGATGAGCTATTGGAAGATAGCGATTTGCGGGAATTGTTAGAGTAATTCATCCGCTCAAACCATGAAAAGTCGTTTTTCCCCTGGTTTGTGGCTAAATATCGACGCCACGCTTCGGGAAGATATCAACTCAGTGTTGCAACCTTTGCAATCTGGGGTCCAGACTTTAGAACATCAACAATGGGTTCAACCACTGCAGAAAGATCAACCCTCTTCATAACCTTATAAATGGGGGTTTTACATTAAGGGCATTATGGATTTGTTCGAGTATCAAGCTGCTCAGCAGCGGGAAAAGCAAGCCCCTTTAGCCGCACGAATGCGCCCCCGCACCCTGGATGAATTTGTGGGTCAGGAAGCCATTTTGGGGGAAGGGCGGTTGTTGCGACGCGCCATCCAAGCGGATCAACTGTCATCCCTCATTTTCTTTGGCCCACCCGGAACCGGAAAGACAACTCTAGCTCAGATTATTGCCAATCAAACTCGCGCTCATTTCATCGCCATCAATGCTGTCTTGGCTGGGATCAAAGAGATTCGAGCCGCCATCGATGAAGCCCAAGAACGATTGCGATTGTATGGCCAGCGCACCATTTTGTTTGTAGATGAGGTGCATCGCTTCAACAAATCGCAGCAGGATGCTCTCTTACCTTGGGTGGAAAACGGCACGGTCATTTTAATTGGAGCCACTACTGAGAATCCTTATTTTGAAGTCAATGCTGCTTTGGTGAGCCGCTCCCGATTGTTTCAACTGAAGACCCTTACCCCCGAGGATCTGACCCTTATTGCTCAACAGGCTCTCCAGGATCCGGAACGGGGTTATGGCGCACGTCAAGTCCAGGTGGAACCTGCAGCCCTGGAGCATTGGGTGAATGTTGCCAATGGGGATGCCCGTGCTTTGCTCAATGCCCTGGAACTGGCGGTAGAAACCACGGATCCCAATTCCGAGGGCGTGGTTCACATCACCTTGGCAGTGGCGGAAGATTCCATTCAACAAAGGGCCTTATTGTACGACCGTGATGGAGATGCCCACTTTGATAGCATCAGCGCCTTCATTAAAAGTGTGCGCGGATCCGATCCTGATGCTGCTTTGTATTGGCTGGCACGGATGATTCATGCGGGGGAAGATCCTCGTTTTTTATTCCGTCGTATGGGAATTTTGGCCAGTGAAGATGTCGGGTTAGCCGATCCGCAAGCGATTGTAGTGGTGAATGCCTGTGCTGCCACGTTTGATCGGGTGGGTTTGCCGGAAGGGCATTATGCCTTGGCTCATGCGGCGCTCTACTTGGCCACAGCCCCCAAATCCAACAGTGTTTTAGGCTTTTTTGAGGCCCTGCGTGCTGTTGAACAAACGTATTCTGGTGAAGTGCCCAATCACCTAAAAGATAGCAATCGAGATCAAAAAGGCTTAGGGCATGGGTCAGGGTACCGCTATCCTCACGCTTTTCGAGAACACTGGGTCCCTCAACAATACCTACCCGACCATTTACAGGGATCCCATTTTTATCAACCTTCCGATCAGGGTTACGAAGGCAAAATTCGGAATCAGGTTCTCAAGCGCCGAGCCATCCAGCCTGAATAGGCCCTTTTCATGCTCCGCAGTCGCGTGTCGCGTAGCATTAGCGTTGCGTAGCAACGATGCCTACGGCAGGCTGCGCCAACCCAACAGTAAACGCAGGTTTGCAACAACAACGGTGGTGTCCCTAGCCCATTTCAACCGTGCTAGGGTGCTCCGCACCGCTGTCGCGAAGGGGATTAACCCCGTGCTAGATGACTAGTGTCGGTGGGGCCGACCTGGCCTCACCCCCTAGCCCAGAGCTGCTCTTGTGGGCGCTCTCCTGTAGCAAAGGGCGCACTATCCTATGATCAGGAGTAAGACCTATGTCAGCAGGGATCCCATCAAGACCATCTTTCCATGCTCATTGCTGCCGAGTCCTTTCAAACCTACTTGTATCGCCGCCGTCGTCAGCTCACCCGCCGCCTTAAACGACAACAGGGGTGGGTTTTGGTTCTCGCTTTGCTGGCTTTGTATTTGATCCGTTGTGAGGGACTCTCGCCTCGGCAGTGGGCTGGGCAAACTTGGTGGCTGGTGTTGATCCCGTTGTTGGGGGGAGGACTTTATAGTTTGGGCGCAGGGCTGATCTGGATACTGCGTCAGCAGTGGCTCGCTCCTGCCTCAGGACAAGGATCCCGGCGTTCGACCCACCTGTTGGCCCAAATGATCAGCTTGCCCCACCTGGCTCTGGCGGCTCTCATCTGGCTGGGGCTGGCAGTGTGGGGAGAGCACCTCATGCCCCTTTTGGTTCGGCAAAAACCGCAACTGTTGGCAGGTCTGTTGATCAGCTGGCTTTTGGCCCAGGGGTGGATTCTTATCCGACCGGGGTGGATGGTGGAGGCGGGCCAGCTATGGACCGATTATCTGCAAGAGCTGCGGGGATCCGTTTTGCAGCCCTGCTACCAACGGCTGGAAACCTGTCGCCACTCGCTCCGTCTCTATCACGCCATTTGGCAAGACCTGCAATTGGAGGAGATGGAAGCTCAGCACCTGCTGCAGTTGTTCTCAGAATCTTTGCTACCCCTGACCTGGCCGTTGCGGGCTTATGCCCAGCAGGTGCATCAGTGTTGTCAGCAGCTATCGGGTCTGTTGGCGCAAATGCAAGAACGGGTCGAACGGCTAGAGAAGGTTCTATTGGATGTGGAACTGGAGTTGGAAGCCCATCAACCGCTGCAGGCTCAGCCCCAACCAATCAATTTGCTAGCAGAAGATTGGGCGGGTTGGCGAGAGCTGGATTTACAAGAGCTGGTTTCTTTGAACCAGGAACTGCTGGGTACGGATCGCTCTCTACAGGGTCTGACCCAAGAACTGAAGGGCTGGGCCGATCAAGCCATTCCGGTGCGGGTGAAATCGGGACGATGGCTGGGATCCCTGGGATGACGGAGGCAGAACCCTCCCCGTCGGATTCCCCACAATCTTTGTGGGAACGTTGGCCTCTTGATCTGGGTTGGCAGCCGTCCCCTCTCCAGCAGCAGCAATTGCAACAGCTTTATCCGCTGGTGATGGCCGGAAACCAAACCCAAAACTTAACCCGCATTACGAACCCTGTGGACTTTTGGGAGAAACATCTGTGGGATTCTCTACGGGGATTAACCCTGTTAGGGGATTGGGATACCCTGCAATCTCAAACTTGGCGAGGCATTGACATCGGTACTGGTGCAGGTTTCCCAGGGATCCCGGCCCAAATTGCCCTACCCCGAAGCTCTTTTACGCTGCTGGATAGCACCCAGCGCAAAATTGCCTTTGTTCGAGACACACTGCAAAAGCTCTCCCTCAATCAGGCTAGGGCGGTGGCTCAGCGGGCAGAAGTTTGGGGGCAAACCCGACAGGAACGGGGTAGCTACGACGTGGCCTTAGCCAGAGCCTTGGCTGCGGCTGAAATTTGCGCTGAATATTGCCTACCGCTGTTGAAGGTGGGTGGACGGGCCATCCTCTACCGGGGCTACTGGACAGAGGCGGAAGCCCAAACCCTGCGACAAGCCCTTAAACCTTTGGGGGGAACGTTGGCTCAGGTGGAAGCGTTTACCACGCCCCTCAGCCAAGGGGTACGTCACTGCCTGCTTCTGGAAAAAATTGCCCCTACTCCGGCCATCTATCCTCGCTCTCCTGGCATTCCCAAACGCCAACCGCTTGGGCAAAGTAAGCCTTCAACCTAAAGGCTTGGATCCCTGGCTTGGGTACCCGGTTGTGCTCTGTACAAATGGGTTCTTAAACCCTTAAAAAAGACCTTGAATGGGTGGGTTTGCAAACGTCAATAGGGGGACTAAGATGTGGTTGGCATCAAGTTCGGATTTAACGGGTGTCCTGACCAGGTGAGTTTCCGAACTGAACGCTAAAGGGTAAAGGGTAAGGTTCGGAGATTCGCTACATCATGACCATTTTTGTGGGTAATCTGTCCTTTAAGGCCAGCGAAGAAGACCTGCGACTCGTGTTCGCTGAGTATGGTGCTGTCAAGCAGATTAAGTTACCTGTCGATCGTGAAACCGGTCGAAAGCGGGGATTTGCCTTTGTGGAACTGGAAGACGAAGCCGATGAGCAAAAGGCCATCGATGAGTTGGATGGAGCCACATGGATGGGACGGGATCTGCGGGTCAACAAAGCATTGCCTCGTCAAGCAGGTGCTGGAGGCGGTGGCGGTCGGGATAGCCGCTCTCCCCGGATGTAAACCGGCCTAGCCGTAGCTTATTCCCACTTCCTCAGAAAGCCTTGAACCAGGGATCCCGAAGGTGCAATCCCTGGTTTTCAGCGTGAGTGCATAAACACTTTGCCCAGTACTCTGCCCAGAAAAGCCAACCCAAACCAGAAGGAGGCCACCAAGACGATGGCCGGGCCAGAGGCAATATTCAGGTAGTAACTGGCATACATACCGATTAAGCTGGCACTCACCCCAAATAGGGATCCCAGCAACATCACCTGTTGCAGTTGAGGCACCAGCAGATAGGCTGTAGCCGCTGGGGTGATCAACATCGCCAACACCAACAGCACTCCCACAGCTTTCATGCTGGCCACCAAAGTCAGGGAGGTGAGCACCATCAACCCCCACCCCAGCTGGGCGGTGGGCAAACCCGCCGCCTTGGCCCCCAGGGGATCAAAGCTATAGAAGGTGAGTTCCTTAAAAAAGAGAGCCACCAAAGCCAGCACCAACAGGGCAATGGCCACCACCGTCAGCACATCGGCAGCGCTCACCCCGAGGATGTTACCGAAGAGAAAATGATTCAGATCGATACGGGCCCGCCGTTGGATCAGCGTGATCAAAACAATGCCGAGGGCAAAAAAGGCGGAAAAGACGATCCCCATGGCGGCATCCGCTTTAATGGGGCTAGCGGAACGAATCCACTGGATCAACAGGGCACTGAGCACCCCTGCCACAAACGCCCCGACAAAGAGATTCAGGCCAAACATATAGGCCAGGGCCAAACCCGGCAGCAGGGAATGGCTGATGGCATCCCCCAGCAGGGCCATGCTCTGCACCAGTAGGTAACTGCCCACCACCGCACAGAGGATCCCAACCGCCACGGCCACCAGCAATGACCGCTGCATGAAGGCAAAACGGAGGGGATCCATCAGGCTGTGCCAAAGGAATTCCATGGAAGCTTTTGGAAGAGTGCTGGGGTGTGGATTGGGTTAGGCGGCCAAATCCAAAGTCATGGAGTGACCATAAGCCTGCTGCAACAGGTGTGGCTGTAGAACCTGAGCCGGGGATCCCTGGGCGATCACCACTTGGTTTAACAGCAGCACTTCATCGAAATAGGTCAGCGCCTGCCCCAGATCATGATGCACCACCATGACGACGTGCCCGGAATCCGCCAGCTCCCGTAACACCTGAAACAGAATCGCCTCGCTGGGGTGATCGATCCCGGCGAAGGGTTCATCGAGGGCGTAGATCTCTGCTTCCTGAGCCAAAGCCCGGGCCAAAAACACCCGTTGCTGTTGCCCCCCCGACAACTGGCCAATCGGTCGATCCCGGTAGTCCTGCATACCCACCCGCTCTAGAGCTTGAGCCGCCCGCTGCCGCCCCTGCCGACCAATACGGCGCAACCAGCCGGTGGGCTTCACCCGCCCCATCAACACCACATCCCAAACCGTGGCGGGAAACGTCCAGTCAATCAGCGACCGCTGCGGCAGGTAGGCGACTTGCTCAGATCTAAGATTTTGTCCCTTGTAGCGCACCACCCCTGTTTCCACAGGCACTAAGCCAAGGATCCCCTTCAGAAAAGTACTCTTGCCGGCTCCGTTCGGCCCGAGGATGCCGGTTATCCCTCCCGGTCGAATCTCACAGCTCACCCCCCGCAACACCCTGGAGCTGCCGTAGCGCACTGACAGATCCTGCACCGAGAGGGATCCCCTCGCTGAATGAAGACGGATTGGGGTGGGTTGCTCTTTCATTTTGATTTCATTTTCTGCTAAGCCCAGTGTACACTATGGGGGTTGCCAAATAATGAAACAATTATGAAAAGCAATGCTTTCATGCTCTGGCTGCGGCGCTTGGGTGGCCGTTGCTGTTGGGTGGTAGGCGGGATCCTGGTTTTTTCGGGCTCTGCCTGGGCTCGTCCCCGCGTGGTGGCGACCACGACTCTGATCGCCGATTGGGTGGAGCAAGTCGGCCAAGATCGCATCCAGCTCACCAGCCTCCTGCAGCCGGGGGTGGATCCCCATGTGTACGAGCCGGTGCCTGCCGATGGGGTGGCCCTAGAGCAGGCGGAACTGGTGTTCTACAACGGCTATAACCTGGAGCCGGGCCTGATCCGGCTGATCAACGCCACCGCCCAGCAGGCGCGACGGATCCCTTTGGCTGAGAAGATTGACCCGATTGTGACTGCGGAGAACGGGATCCCGACCCCCGACCCGCATGTGTGGGGCAATGTAGAAAACGTCATCACGATGGTGGAGCAGATTCGCCAGGAACTCACCCAACTAGCCCCAACGGAGGCTGCCTTTTTTCAGGCCAACGCCGCCGCCTATCAAGCAGAACTGGAGGCATTACACACCTGGATTATTCAGCAAATTCAAACCATCCCCCCCCCCAACCGGGTTTTGGTCACCACCCATGATGCCTTTGCCTACTACACCCAAACCTATGGGCTGACTATGGGGGGATCTCTGATCGGCATCAGTACCGAAGAACAGCCCAGCGCCCAAACCGTAGCCCAACTGGTGCGAGAGATTCGCGCTCTGCAGGTACCGGCCATTTTCGCCGAAACCACCATCAACCCGGCCCTGATTCAAACGGTTGCTGCCGAAGCTGGGGTACAGGTAGCCGAACAGGAGTTGTACTCAGACTCGTTGGGGGAACCCGGTAGCGGGGCTGAAACCTATCTGGAGATGATGCGCCTGAATACGCTGACGATTGTGAATGCCTTGGGTGGATCCCCGAATTGAGCATTCAATCCTAAGGGATCCCAGGCAAGGGAACCGAGTTTTGTATGATGGGAAATCAGCCTTTCGTCATCCCCTTTCCTCCATGTCCTCTGCCATCCGTCGCCCGGCTCGCTCTCTGTATTGTGGAGAAGTGCGCTCTGCCCATATTGGCAAAACCGTGACCCTTTACGGCTGGATCGACCGCCGCCGCGATCATGGGGGAGTAATTTTCCTGGATTTGCGGGATCGCTCTGGCGTGGTGCAGTTGGTGGCCGATCCCCAAAAAACCCCGCAGTCTTACCCTCTGGCTGGGGAAGTGCGCAATGAATACGTGGTACGGGTAACGGGGGTAGTTCAAAAACGGCCCACCGATTCCTTGAATCCCCGTCTGGCAACGGGGGAAGTTGAAATCTATGCAGAACAGCTGGAGATTCTCAGTCGGGTCAGCAAGCAGATCCCCTTCAGTGTTTCGGGAGAAGACGCAGAGGATGTGCGGGAAGAAATTCGCCTGCGCTATCGCTACCTGGATTTGCGCCGGGAACGCATGTCTCGCAACCTGCAATTGCGCCATCAGGTGATTAAGGCAATTCGCCGCTTTTTGGAGGATGAGGCTGGGTTTGTGGAGGTGGAAACCCCAATCCTGACCCGTTCTACCCCAGAAGGAGCCCGAGATTACTTGGTGCCCAGCCGGGTTAACCCTGGTGAGTGGTTTGCTCTGCCTCAATCCCCCCAGCTTTTTAAGCAGCTCCTGATGGTGGCTGGGTTGGATCGCTACTACCAAATTGCCCGCTGTTTCCGGGATGAAGATCTGCGGGCGGATCGGCAGCCGGAGTTCACCCAACTGGATATGGAGATGAGCTTTTTGGATCAAGAAGGGATCCTGGAACTGAACGAACAGTTGGTCTGCCACATCTTCAAGACCGTTAAGGGCATTGATTTACCCCGTCCCTTTCCACGGTTGACCTATGCAGAAGCCATGGCCCGCTATGGATCCGATAAGCCAGATACCCGCTTTGGCATGGAACTGGTGGATGTTTCGGAGTTGTTTCAGGGATCCCGGTTTAAGGTCTTTTCTAAGGTCTTGGCAGAGGGCGGCTCAATCAAGATTTTGCCCGTACCGGGTGGGGATGAAAAAATCTCCAATACCCGGATCAAACCCGGTGGGGATCTGTTCAAACTGGTCACTCAATACGGTGCGGGTGGCTTAGCCTTCATTCGGGTACGGCCCGATAGTCTAGACACCATTGGTGCTCTGAAAGAGAGCCTCAGTCCAGAACAGGAGCAGAAATTACTTTCCCTAACCGCAGCCAAACCGGGAGACTTATTGCTATTTGGTGCAGGCCCTACCGCTATTGTGAATGAGTCCTTGAACCGACTGAGATTGCATTTGGGCCACGAATTGGGGCTTATTCCGGAACATGCCCTCAATTTGCTTTGGGTTACCGATTTCCCCATGTTTGAGTTCAATGCAGAAGAAAATCGCCTCGAAGCCCTCCACCACCCCTTTACGGCACCTCATCCCGACGATTTGGCCGACTTAAAAACAGCGCGGGCCCAAGCCTATGACTTGGTGTGGAACGGTATTGAGGTGGGCGGCGGATCCCTGCGGATTTACCAGCGGCAGATTCAGGAGCAGGTGTTTCAAGCAATTGGCCTCACCCCGGAACAAGCCCGCGAAAAATTTGGCTTTTTACTGGAAGCTTTTGAATATGGCACACCTCCCCATGGGGGCATTGCCTATGGCATTGATCGGTTGGTGATGCTCTTGGCCGGTGAAGACTCGATTCGGGATGTGATTGCTTTCCCGAAAACTCAGCTGGCGAAATGCTTGCTGACAGGGGCACCCTCAGAGGTTGAGAGTAAGCAACTGAAGGAGTTATACGTTGCTTCTACCTATCAGTCCGAGTAGAAGTAGAAAAAACGCTTTCAACCTACTGAGTTGAATACATGGCATGTAAACTCAAGAAAGAGGAAGGAGAACATGAAAGATGCTACCTTTCTCCAGTTCACTTTCAGCCCAAATACGGCCACCATGCTGCTGAACAATAAGCCGGCAAATCGCTAGGCCCAGTCCAGATCCTCCTTTTTTTCGAGCATCGGAAGCATCAACTTGCTGGAAGCGCTCGAAGATGTGTTCTAGTTTATCGACAGGGATCCCTCGCCCTTGATCTTGAACGCGGATATGAACCTGTTGATTTATGGATTCTGCAGCAACCCAAATTTGTCCCGATGGAGGAGAGAATTTAATGGCGTTGCTAAGCAAATTGGTGAACACTTGGATTAAAAGATCGGGATCCCCTTGTACCTGTAAACTGGGTTGTGCTTCACAGTGAATCTGGATATTGCCTTGCTCAGCCACCATTTGAACCGTTTCGATAGAGCGGGCTAGAACTTCCTCGATAGGACAAATCTGGAGGTTAAGGCTGACTTTCCCAGATTCCAAGCGCTCTAAGTCGAGAATATCGTTAATCAGTTTGATCAATCGAGTCGTACTTTGCTCAGCAATTTGAAGTAGGCGTTCCCCAGCCGGAGAAAGGGATCCCAGTTTGCCAGTGTTAAGCGCTGTCAGGGATCCATGAATTGCTGTGAGGGGAGTTCTAAGTTCATGGCTCACTATCGAAACAAACTCCCTTTTCATACGCTCCAATTCCCGCTTTTCGCGGATATCACGGACGATCCAAGAAAAACCTATCCAATCTCCTTGAGAATTGCAAATAGGAGACACCGACAGAAAAACCTCCAGGCGTTCCCCAAGTCGATTGCGATGTACTGTTTCGCGAGCATCTTCAACATGATCGGGATCCAGATTCAGCTCTTCACCCAAAATTAAGCTCTGGATCGGGATCCCTATTGCCTCTGCGGCAGAGTATCCATAAAGATGTTCAGCTCCTCGGTTCCAACTGGTCACCACCCCTTGTAGATCGGTGCTAAAAATTGCATCCACAGAAAATTCTACAATTGCAGCCAAACGAGCCAGTTGTTCTTCTGCTAGTTTGCGCTCGCTAATATTTTCGCTAAAGGATACCACAAAAGCAGGCTCACCTTGTTTATCTCGGACGGTAAACACATGAAAACTTACCCAAATTAGGGATCCGTCCTTTCGTCGAAACCGTCGCTCGTAGGTGAATTTTTCCCGTTCCCCAGAAATGAGGGATTTCCATAAAGCTTTCGATCTTTCTAAATCTTCCTCTAGGGTGTGTACTTCTGTTCCAAGCCGTTGAATTTCTTCTAAGGTGTAGCCACTTTCTTGGCAGGCTAATGGGTTGGCAAACAAATATTGTGGTGTTGGATCATATTTCATGATCACAATACCTAAAGGAGCATTCTCAAAAATACCTCGAAATCGCTGCTCGCTTTCTTGTAAAGAGATTTGGGCTCGCTTGCGTTCAGAAATATCTTCTGCGAAAGAAACAATAAGTTTCGGGGATCCCTGTTGATCTCGAATAGCAAAATTGCGAACCTGAACATTTATTAGGGAACCATTACAATGATGATAGACTTTCTCGTAGTCTACAAACTGAAGGGATCCCTCAATTAACCGCTGCCAATTCTCTCGGGTCACCTCAAGATATTCCGGCAGATTGTAATCTTCCCAGTGTAAAGTCTTCAAGTCTTCTGCTGAAATCCCTAGCAAATCGAGAGCAGCCTGATTCGCCTGCAAAAACTGAGGCGGAAGTTCTGGAGTTATCAACACCATACCAATCGGGGCATAATCGAAAATACTCCGGAACTTTTCTTCACTCTGGCGCAAGGCCTCTGTCCGCTCCAGAATTTGCTGCTCGATGCGTTGATTGGTTTGCTGTAGCTCATGCAGGGATCCCGTCACCACCAAGCTCATTTGGTTGAATGTGTGAGCCAATACATTCAGTTCCTGAATCCAACCTGCAGGAATGGGCTGACCCAACTCTCCCTCCATCAAACGTTGCGTCTGCTTTGTCAGGGAGCAGATAGGCTGACTGAGCCAGCGATAAATGACAACACCCATGACAACGGAGATCCCTGTTGCTAGCAAGCTGAGCATCAGAATCGGGCGTGTACTGGCTCGAATGGCTTCGGCAAAATCCGCCTCCGGGATCATCACCACTAGCAACCAATCCAAACCTTGTGCATCCTGAATCGGGGTGACTTGCAAGAAAAATGGATCCCCATCAGCTGTTTGTTGAAAAGTAGTTTGTAGAGAAAAAATATCCGAGAAACCGTTCCATTCTCTTTCGATAGCCTGTGTTGCTGCACGAACGAGTGGATCTGTACTTTGGGCTGCTGGCAACCGCTCCTGCCCACCTGGGGTGCGAATAAAGGGCACTTCTTCTGTAGAAGTTGCCACCAACTCACCACTGCGCTCCACAATAAAGCTCTGGCCAGACTTTTCTACTTGTAAACCTTTGAGAAATTCAGAGATCTGAGACAAGGTCAAATCAATACCCAAGACTCCTTGCCACATTCCTCTTCTATCCCGAAGGGGTAAGGTTGCGGTAATCCCCAGGACGGGATCCGCTGCATAGACGTAAATGGGTGACCAGGTTGCCGTTCCAGCCTTCAGAGCAGCCTGGTACCAAGGGCGTAGGCGTGGGTCAAAGTTGTCGGTTCTGAGCAGTTCAATCGGGATCCCGTTCTCATCGACACGCCAAATTTCTCTGAGGTTATTTGTGGAGGGATCCCGGCGATGCAAGAGAAAACCTGGGGCACCCTCAACCAACAAAAAATTGCCTGAGGAACTGCCCAAATATAACGTATTCAAGAAAAGATCCGATTGCACCTGCTGCCAGAAAAAAGGCCGTAGCTGTTCAACCTCCTCAGGATTCAAAAGACCCTGATTGAACACAGCCTCATTCAGCCGCAGCATCAAAAAGGGTTTTTCGGCAAAAGCCTTAACGTGCTCCCCCACACTATTGGTGATTTCTTGGGCCAATTCTGCAACCAGATTTTCGGCATTGCGTTGCCCTTGTTGAATACTAAACCACGTTGTGTAACCAATCGTTGCCGTGAGTTGCACCACAAAAGGCACAACCAGAACCCAACGAATGGGAAATTGCGGCCAAGGTTTCGGCAATTCAGCCACTGGTACCATCCTTACAATCGCAGTGCCCAAGGGTAGGCTCATTAACCCTCTTCTGGGCAGACCATCCTGAGGCCATTCTCAACATCCTGTGGATCTTACAGTTCAAAAGGGGAAGGAAAGGGTTGACACTCCCCCGGTTAGAAACCGGGGGATTCTCCCTTCTAGCCCCTTGCAACCTTAGACTGCAAGGTATTCATGGAGTTCAGGGGATTGCCAACTACCCCATCCCCTGAGCCGACCCTACCTATTACGGGCAGGGCTTCTTTTAGACTCAAAGGACACGAAAACCCGTCCCACTGGGCTAGGTTCATTGCGGCATTCCAGTCGGCATCACAGCAATACCCGTCCTGCCCGGTGAACAAATGCCCACTCCTTTTCCCAATCAATCCTGTCCTGTGGTCGGTTTTGGATGTGTAGGCAGCAGGACGTTTATGCAGCGTCCTACCCGCCATCTCCAGCTTGTAGGCAACCTTCCACTCCAGGTCGTAGTACGACCAGGTATGGCGCGATTTCCCGGCATCCGAACGCGCCTTCTGGCTCTGTCTGGATTGGCGGATACCCGATAGGTCTTCCATCCACACATCCGCATTTACCGCATTGGCAAACCGCACAATGCGGCGGCTAACGGTGTGGTTGACTGCCCTCATCCAACGGGCTTCTTTGCGCTCCAGTCGCTTGAGTGCTCGGTATTTACCCGCCTGTTGCAACTGGGCACGACGCTTCTGGAAACGACGACGACGATAGGCTACCTCTCCACCCCCAAAAAACACCGCCCGACCCCAACGGGTGGCCGCCACCGCCAAACGGTTCTGCCCCCGGTCAACACCCAGCCGCTCTGTACTCTTCACTTCGGGAACTTCCCAAGTGATAGATAGAACGGCATACCAAACCCCACGTATTTGCATCAGCTTCAAGGTTCCCCGTTCACAATCCTGCTCAGCCAAGATGCGCTCAAGGCGTTCAGCATAGTAGGAACTGCTAACCTCAAGGGGAACCCGCTTGTCACCCTGAATTGTGGGGAAGCTCACTGAGTAGGTGCTGCCTACTTTGTGCAGCTTCCAGTTTTGGTTGTTGACCTCTGGCCAGAACACCTTGAAGTGTTTAGCCCGCTGACCTGCCTTCCCCTTCAGGACACGAATCACCTGGTTGGAGAGGGCAGACTTGAGCGGTGTCACCACTTTGGCGGTGGTCAAGGCTTTGCGTTCCTTCGGACTCATGCGCAGCAGCTCGTTTGCCAGTGCGGTTGTCGCCCAAACCGTCTGGGCCAACATCTCCGCTTTGACCGCGTTGAGATCAAGAAACTTGAGCTTGAGTGTGGTGGTGACCCGTTTCATGCAGACTATTGTACTGTTTCTGTTGCTGAATAAATTCAGTCTGTGCGCTTATATCCCCCGGTTAGAAACCGGGGGCTTTACGCTATTCCCCGTAATGACGACGCAGACGATTGCTAATTCGGGCTACCAACTCCACTTGGGTCACGGGCTTGCTGATAAAATCATCCACGCCACAGTCAAAAGCCTGAGCGATCAAGATTGGATCCTGGTGGGAGGTGAGCATGAGAGTCGGCAAGTGTTGGTAGCGAGGAGAGCGGCGTAAAGCTTGGCACAAATCCAGACCAGACTGCTGTGGCATATCCCAATCCAGAAGCACTAACTGAGGCGAATAGGTTTCTAGGTAGTGCCAAAACAAGGTGGGATCCGCCAGCAGCTCCACCTGAAAACCCTTGAGAAAGTGGGCCAAGATTTGCAAATAGGCTGGGTCATCATCCACCAGCAGCAAACGAGCTTGACTCAGAGAATCCATTGGGGCATGGGGGGTAGGGCTCGAGATTTGGGGCTGAGTGGTATCCAGTTCTTTCTTCAGGGCTTGCCAGAGGGTTCTGCCTTCTTGAGGATCAGGGTGTTGGCTATCAATCCACTGCTCTAGACGACGGGCTAGTTCTGTACCTGCTGTCAGACCAAAAGTGCCCAGGGATCCGGCCAACATGTGCGCTGCTTTGCGGGTTTGGGCTTGCAGTTCTGGGGTAAGGGCGGCTTGTTCGAGAGCGATGAGCCCTGCTTCAATTTGGCTGAGGCGGGCCATCAGTCTGGGATGGAACTCCGGCCAGACAGTACTGATCAGGGCTTGGGGTTTGGTGGGGGTATTTAGGGTATTTGCATCTGGGCTAGTGGCGGGATCCTGTACTGGAGAAGGGCCATATTCAGTGTTGAGGCGAAACCCCATCCCATACACGGCTTGAATCAGTTCGGCAGGCGCACCGGCTTTGCGCAATCCTTGGCGTAGACCCTTGATGTGGGCTTTGACGGTCTCTTCTTGGGGAGTATCTTCTAAAGACCAAAGATGATCGATAATTTCGGCACGGGTGAACAGGCGTAGCGGAGAGCGCAAAAACAGCTCCAACAGGCGATATTCTTTCGGGCGCAGTGCCACAGGAGTGCCATCGTAGTAGACGGTTGCCTGTACGGGATCGAGGCAGAGCTTCCCCCACTGCAACAGGATTTGTGGGGGTTGAGTGCACCGTCGCAACAGAACTCGCAAACGGGCCAGCAGCTCCATTGTGCTACAGGGCTTCACCAGGTAGTCATCGGCCCCGGCATCCAGCCCCCGCACTTTGTCTTGCTCGGCAGCTAGGCCCGTCAGGATCAAAATTGGGGTGGAGATCCCCTGAGCGCGAATTTTTCGACACAGTTGGATCCCGTCCAGTCCGGGTATATCCACGTCGATAATCATCAACTGCGGCTGCGTGGCCAAGGCCATTTCGTACCCCAGTTGGCCATCTTCTGCCCGTTCTAAGGTGTAGCGTTCTTGCCGCAGTACGGAGGCTATCCAACCGGCCAGTACAGGATCATCTTCGATTAAAAGGATTTTCATAGCAGAGGGCAGATTCTCTGACAAGTATGCCTGGATGGGTGGAGAAGGAGTGCTGATGACAGCAGGAAAGGATCCCTGGGCCAGTTCTTACCCCCCACCTATGGGAGGATGGAAGAGTGCATACCCCCTGTCTCTGTTTCCTATGTTAGATCTGACCGGAAAAAAAGCCTTGGTGACTGGCATTGCCAACGAACGCTCCATCGCCTGGGGCATTGCCCAACAGTTGCACAAAGCTGGGGCTCGTTTAGGGGTTACCTATTTGCCCGATGAGCGGGATCGCTTCAAAACCAAAGTCCAACAACTCACGGATCCCTTGCAACCGGATTTTCTCCTCCCCTGTGATGTCCAAAGTGATCAGCAGATTGCGGATCTGTTTCAAGCCGTTAGCCAAAAATGGGATCAGATCGACATCTTGGTTCATTGCCTAGCCTTTGTGAAAAAAGAAGAATTAACGGGCGACTTTAGCAACATTTCTCGGGATGGGTTTGCTCTGGCCATGGATGTGAGCACCTACTCCCTGATTGCTCTCTGCCGTGCCGCCAAGCCCCTGTTGAAATCTGGCAGCAGCGTTCTGACGCTGACCTACTTGGGAGGGGTGCGGGTAGTACCCAACTACAACATGGCCGCCGTGACCAAAGCGGGCCTGGAAACCTGTGTGCGCTACCTAGCAGCCGAGTTCGGCCCCGCCGGGATCCGAGTCAACGGCATTTCTGCTGGCCCGATTCGCACCTTAGCCTCTTCAGCCATTTCTGATTTTCATGCCATGCTACGGGCAGTGGAGGAGAAAGCCCCCCTGCGGCGTAACATCGATCAGGTGGAAGTGGGCAATACAGCCGTCTTCCTGGGTAGCGATCTGGCCAGTGGTATTACTGGGCAGATTCTTTATGTAGACAGTGGCTACAGCATCCTTGGTTTTTAGGATCCTCAGGATCCCTTGTGAGTTGACTCCGGCATGAATCGTTTTTCTCCTTTGCAGCGGTTGCTGCTCACCTGGATTTTGATCGTGATTAGCGGTTGGCTGGCCATACGGGTAGGTCAGCTATTTGGGCATTTGCTCACCAATATCTTGACGGCAGCAGTGCTGGCCTTTTTGCTGAACTATCCGGTGCAGGTGTTACGGCGCTACCGGGTTAGTCGGGCTTTGGCAGTGACTCTCGTCTTTGCCCTGTCAGTGGTTCTTCTGGTGCTGGTGGGGATTGCAGTGGTGCCGGTTTTGGCCAAGCAAGTGGTTCAATTGGGGGCGCGGATCCCGGATTGGGTAGACACGCTACAAAATTGGCTGAATCAAATCAGCCTTTGGGCCGCCGAACGGAATATCAATCTTCCTTTTGGCCAAACGGAGCTGGTGAATACCCTCCTGAATCGTCTGCAAGCCAGTGCCGAGAAAATTGCCGGACAATCTTTAGATCTTCTCTTGGGTACTTTTAACCAGGTGATTGATTTGGTGCTGGTGCTGGTTTTGGCCCTCTATATGTTGCTGTATGGGGGGCAGTTTTGGCATGGGCTGCTCAGCCTCTTTCCCCAACCTTGGGGGCCCCGCATTGGTGAAGCCCTGACCTTGAGCTTTCAAAATTTCTTGATCAGCCAATTGGTGTTGGGGTTCATCATGGCCCTGATGCTGGTGCCGGTTTTTGGCGTTTTGCGAGTGCCCTTTGGGTTGCTATTTGGCCTATTGATCGGCTTGCTGGAGGTGATCCCGTTGGTGGGCGGGGTGATTGGCATTGGGGCAGCAGCGGTGTTGCTGGCTTTTCAGGATATATGGTTGAGCCTGAAGGTGGTGCTGGTTTCCTTGATTGTGCAACAGATAAAGGATCGGGTGATCGCCCCACGCTTAATGGGGGAGTTGATCGGCTTGAACCCAGTGTGGATTTTGATTGCTCTTTTGGTAGGGGCACAACTGGGGGGCATCCTTGGAGTGATTATCGCCATACCCTTGACCAGTGTGGTGAAAAGTATTTATGAGATCTCCCGTTCTGCCGATTTAGTCGCAGAGGGTGGGTTAAGTTCTGGTGCAAAAGGTGCTGCTGATAGCGATAACAAGGTTGAACTTTACCGGGATCCCAGTCTGACTAAGCCCGAGACCAAAAAGATTTGATCCCAGCCCAGCTATCCGCCGTTGGGATGGCCATTTTCTCGGGCAAAGCGAATGTAGGAGCGGATTTCTTGAATGGTTTCCGCCAGCTGCACAAGCGTTTCGTCGTGCTGGTTGAGGCGTTGTTCCTGGTTCGCCAACAGTTGAGCCAGCCGTTCTTGGGTGCGATTGGCTTGTAGCATGAGATCCAAAAGCAGTTCCTGACCTCGTCGTGCCGCCAGTGTCGCTTCCTCTAAGGCTGCTTGGCTGCGAGATAGGTTATCCACTCGGGCATCTAGCCGCTGCAGAAGTTGCGTCAGTATCTCTTGGTTGTGCTCCAGTCTGTCTTGTCGAGCTTCTTGCTGCGCCAAGAGCTGTTCGAGAGTTTCTTGCCGAGTTTCCTGCCGCGCCAGGAGTTCTTCTAGCCTGTCCTGCCGAGTTTCCTGCCGCGCCAGGAGTTCTTCTAGCCTGTCCTGCCGAGTTTCTTGCCGAGCTAGGAGTTCCTCTAGCCTGTCTTGCCGAGTTTCCTGCCGAGCTAGGAGTTCCTCTACCCTGTCTTGTCGAGTTTCCTGCCGCGCCAGGAGTTCTTCTAGCCTGTCCTGCCGAGTTTCTTGCCGAGCTAGGATCTGTTCGAGGGTTGCTTGTCGAGTTTCCTGCCGAGCTAGGAGTTCCTCTAGCCTGTCTTGCCGAGTTTCCTGCCGCGCCAGGATCTGTTCGAGGGTTGCTTGTCGAGTTTCCTGCCGAGCTAGGAGTTCCTCTAGCCTGTCTTGCCGAGTTTCCTGCCGCGCCAGGAGTTCTTCTAGCCTGTCCTGCCGAGTTTCTTGCCGAGCTAGGAGTTCCTCTACCCTGTCTTGTCGAGTTTCCTGCCGCGCCAGGAGTTCTTCTAGCCTGTCCTGCCGAGTTTCTTGCCGAGCTAGGAGTTCCTCTACCCTGTCTTGTCGAGTTTCCTGCCGAGCTAGGAGTTCCTCTAGCCTGTCTTGCCGAGTTTCCTGCCGCGCCAGGAGCTGTTCGAGAGTTTCTTGTCGAGCTTCTTGCTGCGCCAGAAGTTGTTCTACCCTGTCTTGTCGAGTTTCCTGCCGAGCTAGGATCTGTTCGAGGGTTTCTTGTCGAGCTTCTTGCTGCGCCAGAAGTTGTTCTACCCTGTCTTGCCGAGTTTCCTGCCGCGCCAGATTTTCCGTCAAAACATTGAAGTTCTGCTTCAGTTCAAGGATGGCGGCGGTTAGCAACTGTTCTTGCTCAGGGGTCATGCTCAGAGCAGGTTGAAATACCCTGGATCCTAACATTCTGGTCAGAGCCGAATTAGCAAGTTCCTATTTATCGTCCGATACCCATAAGGGATCCCAGTCCTACTGCCAGAAGGGCTGCCAAGCTGGTTTGAATGCCGTTCACGACTTCATTGGTCAGCCAGGCAATACGAGGTTGCAACACCACCCCAATCCAACTTTCCGCCAGGGTCGCCAGGATCCCGGCCAGCCAGCAGATGCCCAACCACAGTAGATTGGCTGCCACCCATTCCCCACCTATGCCCCAAGCCAATGCCGAAAGTCCTGCTGCCGCTGTGACTCCCGCCAGGGATCCCTCTAGGCTAATCGCCCCTTCTGTACCTGCCGGTACGGCTTGCCAGGTGGTAATCAAAAAAGTCTTGCGGCCATAGGCTTTCCCTACCTCGCTGCTCACCGTATCGGCTAGCTTGGCAGCAAAACTGGCACTGTACCCCAGCCACCACAACGGATGTGGGAAAAGGGTATAGCCCACCGCACAAATGGCCCCTGTCAGGGCGGATCCCCAAACATTTTCCGGCCCCCGCGCCCCACCTCGTTTTTCGGCAATCCCTTGGTCTTGCTTGCGACGGAGCCCAAGCTTAGTCACGGCTGTTCCGATCAAAAAGTAGGCCGCTACTACCCCATACCCCCGCCCCCCTAGGCCCCCCCAAACCAGCAGCCCAAGAATGCCCGCGTGGATAACCCCTGCTCGGGTCAATGCTTTCTGCGGGCTCAACAGGCCCAACAACACCAGAGCAAGATTGAGCCAGAGAGCCACACCCCATTGACTCAGGAGCCACGCCTGCCACATATGCCCATAGATATTGGTGAGACTGTTAGTGAGCTAATTTGGTAACTGGAACGGAGAGGGAGGGATTCGAACCCTCGACGGAGCTTTTGACCCCGTAACTTCTTAGCAGGAAGCCGCTTTCGACCACTCAGCCACCTCTCCAGTTAAGCTCAGGCTTGTCCCAGTTCGGCAAAACAGTTCCGCAAAACCAGGTACAGAAGCCCCTAACCGGGATGCCTCCCAGCGAGTAGCTCAACCATTGTAGAAGATGGGATCCGACCCGGCAACTCTCCTAGCTCACCACCTGCACATACACATCAAAGCTGCCGCTGTTGTCACCATAGCTGCCCTTGGCATCGTTGACATTGAAGGCAATATCCAGACTGGGATCCAGCTCCACCTCTTGGGGCTGCTCTGGCGAAGCCTCTTGCACTTGATGAACCACCAGTTGGGCGTTGGGCTGGAACAGAACAATGCCATAGCGGCAGAGACCAGGATAGCGCCAGCCATCCGGAGTCGGGATCCCTTTGCCGAGAGGAGATTTGATCCCCGTGGAAAATGAGAAGCCGTAGCGCCAGGCCACATTGCTGACGAAAAATCGGATCCGGCTAGCCCGCAGCGGACGTTCTTCCCAGCGCAAGATATTCCCCAGCTCTTGATTCACCCGTAACCCTTGGAAGCAAAGCCAGTCCTGCAACCCCTCTTCTGCAGAACGGTTACCCTCGATCACCAAAGCCTGACTCCAATCCAAGTCGCTGCCATCACAGGTGATCTGCACAGGAACAGCAGCCAATTGCATTTCCGGTAAGCCTAAAGTATCGGATGCAGATTGAGTAGACATGGGTTTCTCCTTTTTGGTAACTATTTCAAAGTGAACGCAACACAAAATGGATCCTAAAAATTTGGGATCTGGAACCTTAATAGAAGTTTGCCTAAATCAACAAAAGATGAATGACCAGCCTGAGTAAAGCTCCTGAAGATTTCAACCCAAGTGAAGATCAACCAGCCTTCAGACGTTCTCGATAATATACCAAGATTACTTGATGAATAAAGTCAAAATCCTCAAAAAAGGCCCTTTGCAATATCTCTTAGGAATCCGTTAAGCCATCATGATTTGAGCTTGGATGCAGGTTTGGCAGTGATCCTTGTGGGATAAAGATCTTCCCTGGTTGCGTATTCCAGGACACATTGGCTGTTGGTTCAGTTCTGAATCTGAATCTGTTAAGGTCTTTTACCGAGCAAGATGCGCAGCATCACCGCAAACCCTTCTGATAAGATCACCATCACACGTCTTCTGGGTGCTCAGCGCCCACGGCATGCACGACGACCCCTCCTCCACCGCCACTGATTTTGAGGTCATTCCTCTGCCTGATCCCCAGCAAGCGATGTCCTTGGCGGGTATGCGAGAGGCTAACCTGAAATGGATTAGTCGCTATAGCGGTGCATGGGTCACCTTACGGGGGCAAGATCTGTACCTGAAAGGCACCCCTCAACAGCGGCAGCAGGTGCGGCAATGGCTGGAGTTGCTCAAGCCCCTCTGGCAGGCTGGTCAACCAGTTACCACCCTGGATGCAGAGCAAGCCTTTCGTGCCCTTACCGACGAAGATGCTCTGGTTTACCGACAGGCGCAGGCAACGGTATTGGCTCGGACTCGCAAAGGAGAACTGATCCGACCCAAAACTCCCCGCCAGCAAGATTATGTGCGAGCCATTCGTGCCCACGATCTCTGCTTTGGCATTGGCCCGGCAGGGACTGGCAAAACCTACTTGGCGGCGGTCATGGCAATAGCCGCCCTCCAAAACCGGGAGTACGAGCGCTTGATCCTGACCCGACCTGCGGTAGAAGCAGGGGAAAAATTGGGCTTCTTGCCGGGAGATCTTGTGGAGAAGGTGGATCCCTATCTGCGCCCTCTCTACGATGCCCTGTTTGAATTCATTGACCCCACCAAATTGCCACAGCTGATGGAACAAGGGGTAATCGAGGTCGCTCCTTTGGCCTATATGCGGGGCCGTACCCTCAGCAATGCCTTCATTATTTTGGATGAAGCCCAAAACACCACTCCCGAACAGATGAAGATGGTGCTCACCCGACTGGGATTTAAGTCGCGCATGGTGGTGACCGGAGACCTAACCCAAACGGATCTGGGCAGCCACCGCCCTTCGGGTTTGGCAACAGCAGAACGGATTTTGGGGGGAGTGGAGGGCATTGCCTTCTGCTACTTCGACCAGCGGGATGTGGTGCGTCACCCTCTGGTTCAAAGGATTGTCGAGGCTTATGAGCGGTACGAGGCGCGGGAGTAATGGTGTTGGTGCTGTTTTTCGATGCAGTGGGTACGCTGTTTCGGGTGCGAGGCAGTGTTGGGGAAATTTATGGTCGGGTGGCGGCAGACTATGGGGTGCAGGTGGATCCCCAGGAGTTGAATCGGGCGTTTTATCAGGCGTTTGCTAGGGCTCCGGCGGCGGCATGTCCAGGGTTGACCGGATCCGAATTATTGGCGTGGGAGCGGGCTTGGTGGCGACAGGTGGTGCAGGATACTTTTAGCCTTAGCCAACTCGGGGATCCAGGGGATAATCTCAGAGGTGATCCCATCGGAACCGCGCCGGTTTTTCCTGAATTTGAAGCCTTTTTCGATCAGGTGTTTGATCTCTTTGCTGAAGGAGAGCCTTGGGAACTGTATCCAGAAACACTGCCTGTGTTGCACACCTTGCGAGAGCACGGGATCCCGTTGGGCGTGATCTCCAATTTCGATAGCCGCCTGTTGCCGGTGTTGAAACGGTTGCAGTTGCAGGAATACTTTTCCAGCATTACCCTCTCTACCCAGGTGGGTTATGCCAAGCCGGATGCCAAGATTTTTCACACCGCCCTGCAAGCGCAAGGGATCCCTTCTGAGCAAGCTTTACAGGCTTTACACATTGGCGATAGCTACAACCAAGACTATCTGGGGGCCAAAGCAGCCGGACTCAATGCCCTTTGGTTAGATCGCTCTGAGCACCCTGATTACTCTGATTACAAGACAGATCATCAACCCACCAAAACTCAGGAAAGGATTCCCGACCTGTGGGGATCCCTCACCGCGTTCCAGAAGCGCTAAACAGGGTTGGGGCAAGAACGCCATCCCGCTTGAGCAAGTAACGCCGCAGGTTCATCTGCCGCTCCAACAAGCAGGCATGGCCACTGGAGGGGGAAATCTCCACCTGCACCTGAGGTAACCGCTCCGCCAGCCGTCGCACCTCATTCACAGAGGGCAACAGTCGATCCCGTCCCCCCGCTACCAAGAGCGTGGGCAGAGCCAAGGATTCCAGGGGCAATTCATCCACCGCAAAGGATCCCAGCAACGCCAAGCGATGGGCTGCCACCTCTTGATCAACACTGTGAACCGCCCGACGCAGTTGCTCCCGATCCTCAGGCTCCATCTGGTTCAACTCCGCCAAGAACCCCAACCCCCGCTCCGACAGAGTGCGATAGAGACCTGGCGGCAAAAAGGGCAACAAAAACCGTCCCGCCAGCCACAAAGGTCCTCGCCGCAACGAAGAGGCCGGATTCACCAAAATCAAGCCCCGACACCGCTGTGGCCAACGAGTCGCCACCTGTAAAGCTAGGCAAGCACCAAAAGACTCCCCACACAAGTAGGCTCCTCCCTCCATCTGGGATCCCACCCAATCCGCGAGGGCCTCCCAACTATCCCCCGACTCGGGATGATTCAAGCTCAAGGGGCGAATGCGAAATTCCTGCTGCAAGAGTTGTGCCTGCCGGTAAAACAAATCGCCTGTGCCGTCCATGCCTGGCAAATACAGCAAGGGAGGCCGTTCTTCACGGCTGGATCCGGTCGAAGGGCTAACGAGGGTAGACACCAGTAACTCCATACTCAAGGGTTCAATCCAGCTTGTACTTGTTCTCGAGCGGCAGCAGCCAACTGTTGGATCACCTGCAGTCGTTCCCGCCGGGATCCACGGCGCTGGGCATGAGTCAGCCAAAGCGGGGATCCCACCTTGAGGGCAACGCGGCGATAAAACACCACCGGATGCCCGGTTTCCTGTTGAAACATCGGCTCTGTCGGGTCAAACCAGCGGAAAAAAGCCATTGGGATATCTACCCCCCGCCATTCCTCCCAAACCCGCACCGCCACCGGCACAATCGGCAAGGGATCCACACCCGAAGCTAAAGCCAAATGGGCAAACCCCGGTTGAAAACGGCCTACGGCTTGGGGCGAAGTCTCGCGGGTGATCTGCTCAGCCCCCTCGGGGAAAATCCCTACCCCCATACCCGCCGCCAAACTGGCCTGCGCCTGCCGAAAAAAATGCATCTGCCGCTGGGATCCCTGCCGCAGCGGTATACAGCCCAAACCCAAGGCGATCTCTCTTAGGAGTGGCACTTGTGAGAGGTAATAGTGGCAGGCAAAGCGGATCGGGCGGCCCAACCCCGCGATCAAAACCGGCGCATCCAGAAAACTGCGGTGATTACTCACCACCACCATGGGACCATCTGGAAGCTGCTCCGAACCTTCAACCCACACCTCTGTCTGACAGAGGGAGAGCAATAGATGCGCCAGATCCGTCGGATGCGGGTGAAGGGACAGAGGAGGAAACCAAGAGGGTGCTAGCACGGCTGGATTCAAGATGGTTTCAAAAGAAGTTTCAAAAAGTCTCGTCAATAATCCACTCCCCGCCGCAGATCAGCCCCCTGCTCAGCATAGTGCTTATGACTCACCATTTCCGAATGGACAGAAGCCAGCTCAAAATAGGGCAGCGGGGCATGGCAGCGACCTGTGATGATGATTTCCGTGTCGCGGGGTTTGCGTAACAGCGCCTGCACAATTGGCTCCACATCCAGCAGTTCCAGATCCACCGTCGGGTTCAGCTCATCCATGATGATCGTTTTGTAAAGCCCTGAGGCCATGGCTGCCCGTGCCAATTCCCAACCCCGTTCCGCTTCCACATAGTCAATTTCCTGTTGCTTACCTCGCCACACGATCGCATCCCGGCCACAGCGCTGGTGATCCACCAAGTCCGGATAACTTTCCCGCAAAGCCCGAATGGCTGCATCTTCGGTGTAGCCTGTCCCCCCTTTCAGCCATTGCATGATCAACACGCGATGGGAGAGATCTTTGCTAATGCCGCGGCCAATCGCCTGCAAAGCCCTTCCCAAGGCGCTGGTGGATTTGCCTTTACCGGCTCCGGTGTAGATCTCAATGCCGCTGGAATGAAACTGGCCATTCTGTCGATTTACCTCCTCTGCTTGGCGCATGCTGCGCATTTCCGAGTGCAGGTCGGCCAAATCGATAATTTCTTTGGGGGCACCCCGCCCGGTGATGATCACTTCCATCGGTTCCGGCTTTTGCCGCAGGGTGCTCACCACCTCATCTACAGACAATAGGCCCAGATCCAGCACCGGGTTCAGTTCATCCAAGACCACCACCGAGTAAAACCCAGAGGCCAAGGCCCCTTTGGCCACATCCCAACCCCGGCGAGCCTCCTGCCGGTCGAATTTGGTGATCTCTTCTGGGCCAAAAAACTCACCCCGTCCGGTGCGCAATTGATCGATTAAATGGGGAAAACCCCGCTGCAAGGCAGCAATGGCAGCATCTTCTGCATAAGGGCGGCCCGGCCCTTTCAAGAAACGCACCAACAACACACGGCTGGGGGCAGCATTTTCAATCCCTAAGCCGATGGAACGCAGCACAACACCCAGGGCCGCCTGAGACTTGCCTTTGCCCTCGCCATCGTAAACATGGATTTGGCCCCGCCGCCGGTCGAAATTTTGGGCGGTAACAATGCCAATTTCTGCCATGACCCTCCGGCTTGTGCAGTTGCCCCTAGGGTGCCGTAGGCATAATACAACTACTTTACGCAACTACTTGCGCCACCCTACCCCCATCTTAAGGTCTAGCAGGGAAAACAGTCAGCTACCGAGGAGCTACGGGTGGTATGGGATCCCTGTTCTGGGGCTTTCATCCTTAATGCCCAACCTCAATGCCCAACCCTAACAGGAACGAAGAAACGGTTCACCAAATTGTTCAAGAGACCGGGATAAGATGAGCAGTGATTGTCCAATGCCTAGGGCACGCTCCATCCTTTAGCGAGGGATCCCGCTTGTCTCCGATGCAATCTTCCTCTCGCCCGTTGTTCCCTGCCGTCGAAAGTCCGATTGAGCTGGTGGGGCAAACCCCCCTGATTCGCTTGCGGCGGATTGCTGCCGATTTACCAGAATCTGTGCGCCTTTATGCCAAGGCGGAATGGTACAACCCTGGGGGGTCGGTGAAGGATCGACCTGCCCTGAACATGATCCAAACCGGGGAAAAACAGGGCAAACTCACTCCCGGCAAGATTATTCTGGATGCCACCAGTGGCAATACCGGCATCGCCTATGCCTGGATCGGGGCAGCTTTGGGATACAAGGTCAAGCTGGCTCTCCCGGCCAACGCTAGCCCAGAGCGCAAAAAGATCCTCACCGCCTATGGGGTGGATCTGGTGCTGACGGATCCGGCGCTTGGGTCAGATGGGGCTATTGAAAAAGCACGTGCTCTTTATGCCGCGAATCCCGATCTTTACTTTTACCCCGATCAATACAGCAACCCCGCCAACTGGCAGGCCCATTATCACGGTACAGGGGTGGAAATTTGGCAACAAACCGAAGGGCAGGTCACCCATTTTGTTACCGGACTGGGCACCAGCGGCACCTGTATGGGGGTAGGTCGTCGTCTGCGGGACTATCGCCCGGATATTCAAATTGTGGCGATGCAGCCGGATTCTCCCTTTCACGGGCTGGAGGGGTTGAAGCATATGGCTACGGCCTTGAAGCCGGATATTTACGATCCTTCACTGCCGGATCTAAACCTAGAGGTCTCGACGGAAGCGGCTCAGAACATGGTAAAGCGCTTGGCGTTGGAGGAAGGTTTATTGGTGGGCATTTCCGCTGGAGCCAATGTGGTGGCAGCACTGCAGGTGGCGCGTCAGCTTTCTTCGGGAGTGGTGGTGACCATTTTCTGCGATGGGGCGGATAAATATCTCTCGGAGCGGTTTTGGACGGAAAGCTAATTGCTATGCCAATCTATCCGTGCCAAAGCTGGCAGCTCCCTTAACAGCAAGGCCGATCTGCCGCTATGATAATTAAGCTCAGCAGCGGATGTGGCGGAATTGGTATACGCGCACGTTTGAGGGGCGTGTGGCTTTGCCTTGCGAGTTCGAGTCTCGCCATCCGCATGGTTTTGTTGATTGAAGTTGGGTACAGAGATCAAAGCGATTCATCAGTGGACTTGGCGGAGCTTCGAGAAATCTTGAAAGAAATATCCAACACCCAAAAGGTAATCCCCAAAGACAAGACCCCTAGCACTCCTGCCAAGGGATTGCCCCCAACGCCTGTCACCCATTCGGGGGCTCTGCCGGTATAGTCCACCCAGTTGAGATTATTCACCCAGGTCATGCCCCACACCCAACCAGCATGAAGGCCGAGACTGAGGCCCAATTTGTTGTGGGTCCAACGACGGGCTTGCACCAGCAGTAATCCCATCAATCCTAAGCCCGGAAACTGGGGCCAAGTGGCCAGAATCTCCGGCAGCGGCTTGAGAAAATGAGCGATGGCAAAAATCAGGCTGGATCCCCAGGTGGCAAAGGCCATCCCATAGTCCAGAGTCATTTCCTCCAGCATCCAACCCCGAAAAAACAGCTCCTCCACCAGTGCCACAGCCAAGCCCAAGAGCAACCCCAGCAGACCAAAGCCCAGCAGGGATCCCCAGCCAACCGGCCTCCAAGTCAACCACCCCAACCCTCCTTCCAGGGCAAAGAGCAGCAGCAGCCCCCCGCACCCTGTCACTAGACCCTGCAGGATCCCCCCCCGGCACGCCCAACTACGATCCAATCCATAGGTGGCAAAGCCACGGGATCCCCGCCACTCGCCCCAAAGCCAGATCCAGCCCAGCAACAGCCCGTACAGGGGCAGCCACAGGTAGTCGCGCCCGTTGGGAAAGAGCCACCAGCCCACCCCGACAAACGGCAACCAACCCAGAGCCAGGATCCCTAGGAAGTACAACAGCCGCCCCGGAAAAGGACTGGCACTCAGCCGAGGGAACATCAGGCTCAGCGTTCCGGTTCAATCGAACTGGTCAGGCCGTGCTGGCGTAACTGTTCACAGTAAAACTCGGCGTGCTCTCGAGGCACCACGATCACTACAGCCATACCATTGTTGTGAGCTTCTAGCATGATCTCAGTGGCCTGAGGTGGCATCATGGCCGGGATCACCTGTACCAAAACCCCCACCACATATTCCATGGTGTTAAAGTCGTCATTGTGCAACAACACCCGATACATGGGCATGTGCTTTGGGGTGACAGAGGGCTTAACCAGAGTCTCCGTAGGCACGAGGATCACTCCTTAAGGTGACGACAACAAGGTGACAAAGTGTAATGAAATTTTAGCCTTCTCAGCAGCGATTGTGGGGTTCAAAAAGCAACTGTACTCAGGGGATACACCCCTAGGGAGGGGATCCCCAAGTTCCGTCAACAGCGCCGCGCCCAAGAAGTTCTTCACAGATTTACAGTCCTTTGTGCCAAGGGCACGCTAGCGCCTATATCTGCGACAGGCTTTGCCAACGTCTCTCGTCCTATGGACGACCCGGAGGGTCATCGTGCTCCGCACGAGTCACTTAGCACAGAGTCAATCCCCTTCATTGGGCTTCGTCAGCCCCTTCAGTAGCCTCTGGTCGCAGCAACGGAAAGGCGATCACATCCCGAATGCTAGGGGCATCACAGAGGAGCATCACCAGCCGGTCAATCCCCATACCCATGCCGCCTGTGGGTGGTAAGCCGTATTCCAGGGCGGTGAGAAAGTCTTCGTCTAGAAAATGGGCCTCTTCATCCCCGGCTGCTTTCAGGGCTGCCTGAGCCTCCAATCGTTGCCGTTGATCCACCGGATCCGTTAGCTCCGAGTAGGCATTGGCGGTCTCTCGCCCGACGATAAATAGTTCAAAGCGCTCTACCAACCCCGGTTTACTGCGGTGGGGTTTGGTTAAGGGGGAAACCTCGACTGGATAGTCTAAGACAAACGTAGGCTGGCGCAACTGGCTTTCACAACAGTGCTCAAAGGCTTTTACCAGTAGCTTGCCAGGGGAGTCCTGCTCAGATAGATCGGGGATCCCTTGTTCTTTCAGGGCGGACAGCAGCTTGGCAGTGGATCCCTTCTCCACATTCTCTACCTCGATGCGGATCCCGGTCGCCTCTTCCACCAACTCCTGCATCGTGACCCGTCGCCAGGGGGGGGTGAGATCAACAGATTCTCCCTGGTAGCTCAGCTGCAGGGATCCCCGCACCGTTTGGGCGGCATGGCAGATCAGCGTCTCCGTCAGCTCCATCATGGTGTGATAGTCGGCAAAGGCTTGATACACCTCCAGCGAGGTGAATTCTGGGTTATGACGGGTGGAAATGCCTTCATTGCGAAAAATACGCCCGATCTCATAGACCCGCTCAATGCCCCCGACCACTAGGCGCTTCAGGTGCAGTTCTGTGGCAATGCGCAGGTACAGATCCAAATCCAGGGCATTGTGATGGGTGATAAAAGGTCGTGCCTCTGCCCCACCAGGGATCAACTGCAGCACGGGGGTTTCAATTTCCAGAAACCCCTGACTTTCTAAGGTTTGTCGTATCGACTGAATGGTTTTGGCCCGATCGATCAGGGTTTGTTTTACCTCGGGGTTGACGATTAAATCCACGTAGCGCTGGCGGTAACGCTTTTCCACATCCCGAAGGCCATGCCACTTATCCGGTAGGGGCAGCAGGGCTTTGGTGAGCACCTGATACTCGTCCACGAGTACCGATAGTTCCCCTTTCTCAGTCCGCTTCAGGCAACCCTTGGCTCCGATCCAGTCGCCGGAGTCGATGAGCTTATCCAAATTCCTGAAGGCCAGCTCTCCCATTTTCTCCGTTAGCCGTTTTTTATCCAGGTAAAGCTGGATGCTACCAGAGCGATCCTGAAGGGTGAAAAAAGCCAGTTTGCCCATGACTCGCCGCGCCCGAATCCGCCCTGCCACAGAAACCTGCACCTCTTCTCGCGTAGCACCCGGTTCTAGATCGGCAAATTTCTCTTGTAAATCTCCAGCTAGGTGGGTCACCTCAAACCGATAAGCATAGGGAGGGATCCCTTGCTCCTGAAGATGCTGAGCTTTTTCCAAGCGGGCAAAACGCTGGGCTGCTTCGCTGCTGCTGGGTAGAGTGGACATGGGAATGGGGAGGGATTCAGTGGACGGTCATCAATCCAGTCAAGCCCAATCTGGGATGACGAGATCAGTAAGCTTCACATTAGCAAACAGCATCACAACCCCAGCTCGATTTCTTCTATCCAGGTGGAGTTAAAGGGAACAAACTCAACCACCTGCCGTTAGGAAGGAGCCAGGGATACTCCCACACTCAGCATCACATCCGGCACTAGAGGCGGCAACTTCAAGGCGTAAAATAGGCCAATGCTAGTGGTTGCCAACCCAGAGCACCCTGGCTGAGCTGCTCTCAGCCATCTATGCTGTGCGTCCAATGCGCAGACTATTCATAGCCTCCCTGATCAGGAAGTAAGGATCCCTTGCCACTGTCATCGAGCGAGAATACTCTGCTAGAACCGAGCCTCTGTAGTTACAGCCCTTCAATCCTTCAATAATCCAGTTGCTATTGATGCGGATTAAAAACAGTTTGTTACTATTGATAAACTCATTGAACAACTCTTTGCGCGCAAACCCTCTATCCCCTACGGCTAGACCATTCTCAGGTGTCATCCCTAAGACTAGTTCCCAACAATAAGCGTCGTGTTTATCTCCAAAACGAATCAATAATTCACTGGGAGCCTGCGTCTCTTGGTTCAAGGTGGTTAATAGTTTGACTTGATGATACTGCTTTATCCAGAAGAACTTGCTTGTCAAACTGATGACCGTTGAATCAAGGGGACAGATAATCACATCTTTCTGGCTGGGCCGACGACGCACTTGGTGGAGTAAATCCACAAAAAGTCGGTTGATAGACTGTAAGCTTCGGCTTGAACAAGCTCTAGAGAATGAAGATAAACTACCTTCTACTCCAGTGTGGTGGAGTTGAAAGAATAGATCTCTCAAGCTTGTGACTGACTTATCCAAAATATAGGTCAGCCAGATTTTGACGAACAACTGGGTGTTCATCACCGGATAGTCGTGGCTAGGAAGTTGAGCCAACAGAGACTTGACAACTCCTGGAAGGGAACGTAAGCTAGTCGTTGCTAAATAATGTTTTTGTAAGGGCTAGATTAACATATCTGGCCCTTTTTCTTGTCCTTTAAGCTATCGCGCAACACTTGTGCTTTTGATTCGATAGCCTGCTATCTTACCTTTCTCTAGCAACAATATCTCCAGCTTCTACTGCCTCTAATAGGCGTTGGAAATCTGACCTCACCTGATGGGAATAAGCGATTGCAAAATCTGTGATCAATCGATCAAAAGTGTCTGTCTTTCCTAGATAGCCACTGATCATTGCAGCATCGCCTGTCCGAGCATGAGCACGGGCTAGGGCAGAACCACAAATCTCAGAATAGTCTTCCAAACTGCGAACAGACATTCCTTTGAGTTTAATAGAGGTTTTCCAATCTTTTAGTTGACGGAAATAAAAATCTTGTCCGGTAGTATTGCTCGTCCAACCCAGAAAGATATCACTGGCGGCTTGGATTAATCGTTGTCCCGTTACAATACGTTGCCCTGCATGCTCACTGCATGGTCATATGTAGCCAAATCGGCGGTCATGACAATGGCGCTGCCCCGTAGAAACGTGAACGGAGATTGCATCATGCGCCAGTACCGAATTGGGATTAACTCTGGCCTCCGCCCCTGGTTAGACTGCTCAATGAGCGCAATCGGATCCTGGCGGGTCTCAGAGGGTTGCCATTCTCGGTGAACGGATCGGGGTACAGTCTGAGGCAAGATAAGATTTACGGCTAAGATCATCCCTGTGTTCCCGGATACCGAGACCTCATCTAGCTCTTTTCTGACAAGCTGTTGCCGATGTTGAGCACCCCTTCTGACTTTGAGTTGACTTTTGATCTTGCCATTCCTGCCCCAGGCCGAGTGTATCGCGGGCACCGCATTCTGGAGTGGGTTCCCCTGACTGTGCTGGGATCCCGTGTGTTGGTGATCGGAGGAGAACGATCGTTAGCCGGGGTGCGGCCCGCTTTAGAGCGAAATTTTGCTCGGGATCCGGGGATCCAAACCTACTGGACCACCTACGGTGTGGATTGTAGCGAGTCGGAGTTGGGGCGTTTACAGGCTTTGGCCACAGCGGAACAGATCACCGGGATCCTAGGGGTGGGTGGAGGAAAAGCCCTGGATACCTCCAAATTGGTAGCCCATCGACTGCGGCTCCCGATTGTAACCGTGCCTACTTCTGCCGCCACCTGTGCTGCTTGGAGCGCGCTCTCCAATATCTACTCCGATGCCGGCGCCTTTCAGCGGGATGTGGCGTTGGACAAAGCGCCTGATGCCCTTATTCTCGACTATGAGCTGATTCGACAGGCTCCGCTGCGCACCCTAGTGGCTGGAATTGGGGATGCCTTGGCCAAGTGGTATGAATCTTCGGTCAGTAGTGGCGCCTCTAACGATGCCCTGGTGATCGGGGCGGTGCAACAGGCCCGAATTTTGCGGGATTTGCTGCTACAGGGATCCCTGGCGGCTCTACAAGAACCCGGTGGAGTGGCTTGGAAGCAGGTGGTAGATGCTTGTATTTGTCTGGCAGGGATCGTCGGCGGTATGGGGGGGGCCAAATGTCGCACAGTTGCTGCCCATGCGGTTCACAATGGCTTGACCCATCTGTTGGGGCATCGTGCCACTCTGCATGGTGAAAAGGTTGCCTTCGGGATCCTGGCCCAATTGCGTCTTGAAGAGATTTTGCAAGGTAGTCAGTTGGCTTTGGCGGCACGGACCCAGTTGATGGAGTTTTATCGTCAGGTGGGCCTACCCCTCAGTTTGCGAGATTTGCACCTGGCTCATCTGGGATCCGCTGAACTTTTACAAGCGGCTCAAGTGGCCTGTCAAGCGGGATCGGATATTCATCATTTGCCGTTTCCAGTCAGCCCGGAAGCGCTGCTGGTTGCCCTCACCACCACCGATTTGACCAGCTCAAGTCCCGTCGCGCCCAGAGCTTGAGGGATCTACTACCGCAAGCGGGAATAAGGACGAGGATAGGGCCTGAGCATTTGGCGTGCCAGGTACACCTGGAAGGTTTGCGCCACTGCTCCTGCCCGCAGAAGCGGAATGTCTGCCACAGGTTCGAGGCTGGCAAAATAGTCGCCATAGGTGGCCGGGATCCCTTCACTCGGTCGAAATAGCTCTGAGGTGATCAACAGCCCATCCTGACCCAGCCAATCTTGGGGTTCAGACCAAAAGGCAAACCCCCGCAGATCCCCATCCAAGCAAGTGAGGGGCTTGTCCGTCAGGGGGGCCAGCGCCATACCGATCTGTCCTGCCAAAAAGTAGGCATTGGTAAAGATAAAGTCGGCTTCCGCCAGTGCCCCCGCCAGAGCAGCATCGGTCTGAAAAGCCTGGCGTAACTGCTCGATCTCGATGAGCTGGGTGGAGGGATCCGCCTCTACCGGCCACAGTCCCAACCCTCCCGGCGCCTGCAACAGGCCCAACCGCACATGAGCCAACCCCACCCCCACCAGCAACAGCACCACCAGTGCTGAACCCACCAACCAACGCCCCACCCGCCCCCACCCTTGCCAGTGGGATCCCAACAACAAAGTCAAGACCCAAAACCCTGGCATCGGCCAAGTGGGCAAAATTTGGCGGTAGCCCCCCATCACCGTGAACCCCATCACCAGCGGTAACCCACAGGCCAGAATCAGCAGCCGCTTCAGATCCGCATCCGTGAGGCGTAGCCCTTGTACCGTCTGCAGAAGAATCCGTCCGCTATCGGCCAAACTCACCTGCCATAAGGGGATCCCCAAACTGGGCAACAAATAGAGGATCCCGACCCCAGCCGTCAGAGCCAGATCCCACAGCTGATACCCCGCCTGCGGCAACGCCCGCCCCCCCTGAAAGCGAAAGGAAACCCAATCCTGCTGGGCATTCCACAGCAACACTGGGCTGAGGGCCAGCAAAAAACCCAGCACAGCCATGAGCGTCCACCTTGACCCCAAGGCACGCCGATGGTGAGAGCTCAGCAAACAAAACAACACCAGACCAAACCCCAACGCCAGCCCATGGTATTTCCCCAAACAGGCCAGGCCCACCAACAGCCCAATTAACGCCAATCTGGGCCCCGGCTGGTACCGAGTGGCCCCGTATAGCCCAAACTGCCCTTGCAGACTGCGAGAAGGGAGAGGAAAAAATTCTCGGCCACACACCCACAGCGTCGCCGACATAAAAAAAATCAGCGGGCTATCCGGCAACGTGAGTACCCCAAACCCCACCAGCAGAATCGGGGCAACATTGACCACCGCCAAGGTGATCAACCCAGCTCGAACGGAAAAGAGGTGAACCGCTGTCTGGTAGAGGAGGAGAGAGGACCCTGTAAACAGTAGCACAGAGCCCAAACGGATGGAAAAGGCTGACACCTGCCCCGTCAGCAGCGGCCCCAACCCCGTGACCCAAGCCACCAAGGGAGGATGGTCAAAGTAGCTCCAATCCAAATAGCGAGTGTAGAGGTAGTAATAGGCTTCGTCAAAGCCAGGCGGTAACCCAGCCGCAATCAACAGACGCAGGATCAGGCTAAACGCCAAAATCAGTAGGACAATGGCAGGCAATGGGCGGGATCCCCAATGAGCGTGGACTGGGAGGGGTGACTCGAACAGGCCTGTTGCAGGTTAAACCCAAATGCCCTTCCGCAATAAGGGGAGCCCCACGCGATCAAATTACACCGAGGACTACAAAGACAGGCCCAACTTGATCCCCAACGCCGCATGGGCAACCAGCACACAGAGAATCAGGCTGCCCACATAGGCATGGGTGGTTCGCAACGCAGCGCGATTGCC
>NZ_JAFIRA010000036.1 GCF_022848905.1 Thermostichus vulcanus str. 'Rupite' | reverse complement strand
GCATTATCGGCATTCGGTTGGAAAGGTGTTGGAATACATCAACGACCCACACCACGGCTGAATCAATTCAGCCTGTGCGCTTATATCCCCCGGTTAGAAACCGGGGGCTTTACGCTGGTTTTCGTAATCCACGCAACCACAGCTCAGCTTGTTCCGGTGAGCACTCTTGCTGGAGGGAGGGAGTGGAATGGGTCTGCATAGAGGATCCCCATCAAGCCAACTTCACTGCCATTTTAGGGGGCTACGGCCAACCCTGACCGTCTAAGCCTAAGCCCCGAAAAGTCTGATCTGGGGATCCCAATCCCAGAGCAGGAGTTGATTCTTTGAGGTTTGAACCACACCGCTTAGCGAATGTACTGGGCCAAAGCCCGCGAAGGATGCCCCACCCGTAACTTACGCAACGCATCCCGCTCAATCTGCCGAATCCGCTCCCGCGTCAGGTTAAAATGATCCCCCACTTCCCGTAGGGTTCTCGCCTGTTGCCCATCCAATCCGTAGCGCAACTCCAAGACTTGCCGCTCAATCGGTTTTAGGATTTGCATAGCAGAACGTACATCCTGCTGCATCGATTGTACGAGGATCCCTTGAAAGGGTTGTTCCTGGCGCTCATCTTGCAACAGATCCCCAAGGCGGCTTTCCCCCTCCTGCCCGACGGGCACATCCAAGGACAAGGGCAAAGCAGCAGCCTGCTGGATCATGCGCAATTTTTTGACCTTGATGCCTAGAGCCTCCGCCAGCTCCACTTCGGTGGGTCGTCGTCCTTGGGCTTTCATCAGTTCACGACTGATGCGTTTGAGCAGGCGTACCTTATCGACCATATGTACCGGCAAGCGGATCGTCCGCGCTTGGTTGGCAATGCAGCGGGTAATGCCCTGGCGAATCCACCAGTGGGCATAGGTACTGAAGCGAAAGCCCCGCTCGGCATTAAACTTCTCGGTGGCCCGAATTAACCCCATGTTGCCCTCCTGGATCAAATCCAAGAAGGGTACCCCCCGATTGAGATATTTCTTGGCAACACTGACCACAAGGCGTAGGTTGGCGTTGATCAGCTTGCGTTGTGCCCGTTCCCCCTGCCGAATGCGGGAGCGTAGAGTGAGCACAGAGATCTGCAAGGCTTCTGCCAACTGAGCATCACTGGGATCCTCCCCCTTTTGTTCCCGCCATTCCTGGCGGGCCTGGTCGATGAGGAGTTTTTGCTGAATTTTCCGCGACAGTTCAATTTCTTCAGCATGATCGATGCGAGGCACACGACCGATCTCGTTGAGATAGTGATCGACCGCATCTTCGTTCAGCCGGGATCCATTGGCACCAGCCTCTGGATCGGTCTCTACAGGGATCCCTTGCCCATTGGGAGAAGCCCCGGAGTCAGACCAGAGATCGTCAAATTCCTGAGAAGAAGAGGCGGACACTTCAGGATGAGGACGCGAAAAAGCCACGGTCAGGAGAGGAGAGAACTTCATCTACCAGTCTAGGAAAGTTTCTTCTGCTGCCGCGAGCGAAAATCGATCATGCGGCTCTTTTTGCTCAGGGATTTTTTGGAAACAGACAGAGACTCAAGCGGGATCCAACTCCAGAAGTATCTATATGACGTCTATATGACGTGTCTATCGAAAGGGGGTTGTCCGCTGAAAAATCGGTAAGCGATTTTCGATCAAGCCTTGTTGTAGGATCGTATCTAGACACGCCAATGTCACAACTTCAGAGCGGGTTCACGTGAATTTGAGGCATGCGTCTTGCCAGCCCAGGCTATCATGCAGGATTTGGTAGGTCGCTGGCCCTCTCAGCTGAGCTAAAGAATCTTTACAATCTTTCGCCCCCATGGAGTTCAACCCTGACCAGCACCCTCCCGCGGCCAATTTGATTGGGGAACGGGTGCGCTGGGTGCGTGAGCGATTGCAACTCACCCAAGATCAGCTGGCCGGCCGCTTGGCGAAGTACGGAGTGCAGTTGGACTACGTCAAGATTGGCCAGGTGGAAAAGGGGAAACGGCGGGTAATCGATAAAGAATTGGTCGCTTTTGCCAAAGCACTGGGGGTCTCGGTGACCTGGCTCCTCAGTGGGGATGAATCTCATCTCTGACAGGGCTCAGAGGAGGGAACCTAGGGAAAACATCCTCAGAACAGCTGCGGTTCCTAGCGAAAATACGTAAACATTTTGCATCTTTTGGGCATATTAACTGCCAATCTCCGTATTTACACTGTAGACTTGATCCATCTCAAGCTCGGTTTTGACTTTTCTCGAGCCTGCTCCACCACAGAGTCTGGGGGCAAATACCCATGAGCCTCCGCAACTACGGAATTTCCCCAAAAGGATTCCGATCACAGACTTCTTCATCTAGACTTGATACTGTTAATTTACCGTCAAGCCCTATCCGTCAAGACTACAGCACCCCGACTTGCGAGGTTTCCCGATGCTTTCCTTCTTTTTTAATAAAGATAACTCCAGCCATCGACAAACCGGCTCCCACCGCATTCCGGCCTCTAGTAAAACCACCGGTACGCAGCGGATCCCGAATTACAACCGCATGTCTGCCCCCCATGAGGTGCTCAAGCAGGAAAAGCAGATCAAGCGAGAGCAAGAGTTTACTGAGATGGAGCGCTCCATCAACCGCATCCACTACTTTTTCCAAAAGGCGGATATGCCCCTAGAGATGCGGCAAGTGATGACCTACCGCAAGCTGATGGAACTAGATTATTTCACTCCGCAAGCAGCCAAAGAGTTGCTCCGCCAATGGCAGCAGCAAGAAGAGCAGGAACAGGAACGCCGTCGGGCTTGATTAAGGGGATTGATCCTCGCTGTGGCGTTGCGTGGCCCCAGGGTGCGGGGCTTCACGGAAGCTTAACTCCATACTTAACTCCATAGATCTGTAGAACTTGTTTTGGCTTTCACTTTCTAGGGGTATAGGCCGCGATCCTGGAGCGCCTGGGCAACCCGACCTACCCCCAGCGTATAGGCCGCTAGTCGCAGCGGTACTCGCCGATCGGCAGCCTCTTGGACAACGCGGCCAAAGGCCCGTACCATTAGGCCCTCCATCTCTTGGTTGACTCGCTCTTCGTCCCAAAACACGTAGGAAAGCCCCTGCACCCACTCTAGGTAGCTGACCACCACGCCACCGGCATTGGTCAAAATATCCGGCAGCACCGAGATCCCCCGCGATTCTAGAATTTGGTCGGCGGCAAGCGTGGTTGGCCCGTTGGCGGCTTCTGCCACAATCTGGACCTGAATTGCGTCAGCATTGGCTTCGGTGATTTGGTTTTCCAAGGCCGCTGGGATCAGAACATCCGCTTTTTGCAGCAGGAGCTCGGCATTGCTGATGGGTTCAGCCCCAGGGAAGCCCTCCATGCTGCCCCCGTGCTCCTTCATGTAGGCTTTAAGAGCAGGGATATCCAGACCCTTGGGGTTGTAAAGGCCACCAGAACCGCGGGAGACCGCCAGGATTTTTGCCCCCGCCTGATGGAGGAGGTTGGCGGCTGCCCCACCGACATTGCCAAAGCCTTGAATCAGCACCGTTGCCTCCGCTAGGGATCCCCCGCGCAGGGCCAAGGCTTCCCGCACCGTGATCATCACCCCCCGCCCGGTGGCCATTTCCCGCCCTCGGGATCCGCCAATGGAAAGGGGTTTACCCGTAACGACCCCCGGCACCGCATGGCCAACATTCATGGAATAGGTGTCCATCATCCAAGCCATTTCGCGGGCGGAGGTACCCATATCGGGGGCAGGGATATCGATGGCAGGGCCAATATCTTTGATCAGTTCGCTGGTGTAGCGGCGGGTAATGCGCTCCAGTTCAGAGATGGAATACTGCCTGGGATCAATCGGGATCCCGCCTTTGGCCCCACCGTAGGGAATACCCATGAGGGCGCACTTCCAGGTCATGAGCATGGCCAGGGCCGAGACTTCTTCCAAGGTGACCGCCGGATGATAGCGGATCCCGCCTTTGTAAGGGCCAAGGACATCGCAATGCTGGACGCGGTGGCCTGCTAATACCTGGATCTGTTGGTTGTCTAGGCGCACCGGAATCGCTACAGTCACCACTTTGCGCGGGGTACTCAGGATAGCCAACACACCGGGATCTAACTTCAGCTCACGGGCGGCCCAATCCAGGTAGCTACAGGCTTGCGCATAAGGACAAATGTGAGCCGGGGAAGGAGCGGTCGGTGTGGAGCTAGCAAGCATGACAAGGGGAAGGAGAGGACTGTTTCCACGCTATACCCCACTGCCCTTGCAAAGATCTTGTTTGTAGCAATCGTTACAGATTTAGCCCTTGCACCAAGACAAAGCACAGCCCACCACTGGCTAGGGGCACGGTGAGGTTATCCAGCCCCCACCAAGAGAACACCTCCAGTCCCATGGCCATCCCCCCCACCAAGACGCTAATGCCCAGCAAAGAGGGGGAGAAGCCAAAGTACCCCAGCAACACTGCCCCGATCACCAAACTGCTCACCCCCCACATGGTCAGGGATCCCTCCCAACTTTTTTGAATGGATCCCAGTTGGTAGCGGTGTTGGCCCCAGGTTTTACCCACCAAGCCCGCCAAAGCATCCGCCCAGGTCATCACCAAAATGCCGATGACCGCGAACAGTTGCCGCTCGGGGAGCCAAAACCAGTAGAGCAACAGACCAATGCTAAGGGCGTAAAAACAGGTGCCGAAGCTGCGCCGACCCACCCCATTCAAACTTTGCAAAATCGCCACTCGGTAGGAGAGCAGCGCTAGACTGGCAAACACCAGGGAGAAGCTCACCCCCAACCAACGGGGCACCTGCAACGCCCAAGCCAGCAGGATGATGTTGCCTACCCCGATGTGGATCACCTTACGCACCCATTCCCCATCTACCTTGCAGGCGCGCAGCCATTCGGCCAATGCAAACACGGATCCCAGCCAGAGGGCGTAGCACATGATCTGCTGGGTCAAGCCCATGAAACGCTCTCACAAGGTTTTCAAGTAGCTGATTAAATCAGCCATCTCCTGAGGATCCGGCTGGAACTGAGGCATTGGCGGGGTATTGCCGCTGGTGACTTGTTGAATGATAAAACGTTCCGAGCGGCGACGGCTCACGCCTCGCAAACTGGGGCCGACTCGGCCATCGGCTTCCTCTCCATGGCAAGCGGCGCAATTGAGGGCAAACAGGGATGCCCCGTGACTGACTTCGCCCGATAACCCCAGCACGGTTTCCGTGTAGGGATCCAACTTAGCTCCTACGCCCCACCAGCTCCAGGAGAACAGTAGCAGCAGTAACGCGATCAAACCCAGGCTTAATTTTCTGCCCCAAGCGCTGAAGAAGGGCTGCACCCAAAACCCACCGGAGACAGTCGCGTTTTTTTCCCCTGCTTTCTTGTGGGAAATGAAGCGCTCTTGCCCAAAGTCCACGAGGCTGCTAGGAGAGGACGAGCTGCTGTGGGATTCGGTGATGTCTGAGAGGGAGTGAGGCACAGACAATACTGAGAGGAGCTGTTTCAAACGTTTACATTTCAACCAACACCATAGCCCAGGAGCCCTCTCCTGCCAACAATCTGTAACGGTATTTACTTTTTCTTAATGGTTGCTCCGGCCTCATGGACTCCCTCTGCAATGCTGAGATGGGGGAACAACCGTCGCATCACCTCCGCCTGTGCGAAGGGATCCCGGTTGAGGCTGTGTACGGTGTTCACCCAGTGAAATTGCTCCTGCAAACGGCGATATAGGGGCAAGCTGCCATAAAAGACAACCGCTGCGATCCGCTCCCGCTGCTGTTGCAGCATATCCAGGACATAGTTGGGCAAGGGATCCTGGACGAAGCATTGCACCATCAATCCTGTGGCCTTGGCCAGGGCCGCTTCCAGCAGGGGTAGGGGTGTGAGGGCATTGCTGCAGAAGGGGGGAATGCGTAAAGCCGATGGGATGCGGAGGGCGGGAGATTCTAGATTAAGCTCGCCACTGCTCAGGGGGAGATCCTGCCAAATCCAGTTCAACCAGCCGGGCTCTGCCGGTAGAGTCAGGGGTTGGCCGCCTTCCACACCCCCCCGCGCCATCGCCGCTTGACAGGGGGCAATATCCGCCTCAGCCAGAAGCAATCCCAACCGTTCTGCCCCTTGTAATCGAGAGGGCAAGCCGGGACGAACGCTAAACAACTTGCCCAAGGCAGAATCTTTGGTGATCGGATCCCCCAACAACACGGGCTTGAGCTGTTCGGCGGGGGATCCCCGATTTAAGCCCGGATCCGTCCGTTCCGTTGCTCCCATCCACCCAGGAACGGTGGAAAAGTCCGTTTCTGCCAAAGCTGGCCAGACTTCTTTGAGCAGGGCAGAGACCCCACCCATCGTCCGCTGCTTGGCTCGCAAAATGCGCGTGACCGATTGGGCAACCTGGGCCGGGTTCAGGGATCCCTGCCCGCTATACCCTTGCGCTTGGGATCCCGGTTGAAGGGCATCCAAGATACCCTGCATCACCTGGATGGGGTTGGGAGGGGCAAGGATCAGATCCGCGCCCGCCTGCAAAGCCCGTACCGCCAACGTCACGGGATCCGCTAGCTCCGCCAGAAACCCTTGATCCAGCGCATCGACCACGATCAACCCCGTAAACCCCCACTCCTGACGGAGCAGTTGGGTCAAGCGTCCCGGCAGCAGGGTGATGGGCCAGCGCTCATCCCACTCCGGCAGCACCACATGGGAAACCAGAATGGCCCCCACCTGATGGACGAGGTGCCGAACGGGCAACCAAAGGGTGTCTTGTAATTGGGCGACAGGGGTTGTCAGCTGGGGTCGCCAGGGGGTGTCTGGTGTTGTAGGGCCGAACCTAGAACCCTCCTGCAGCGGATCCGCCGAAGCCAGTCCAGGGAAAGAACGGGCTGTCGTTAGGATCCCGCTGCCCATGTCGAGGGCCGTTTGCTCACAGCCACCCACAAAAGCACGAGCCAAAGACAACACCGTGGCGGGATCCTCCGCCAAAGCCAAACCGGCAAGTTCTGCCTGGGGTACCACCACTGGACTGAGTAACCAGTTAATGCCAATCGCCGCGGCCTCCCGGCTGGTGATGCGCCCCCACTGCTCCGCCCAAGATTCGGCTTCAGCCCCCAACCGACTCAGCCCCAACGGATGAGGAAAAGAAGTTGCCCCTGGCAAAGCCAGCCCTCGACCGGCATCCACTGCCACCAAAAGGGGTAAGGAAGCCCAGTCCTGCAACTGCTCGATCAACAGGATTGCCTCGGCCACATGTCCATCCCGCAGCCAAACTCCACCGATGCCAACCTCTTGAACCAGCTTTCTTAACAGCTCTCGACTGGGGTAAGGACTCCCTTCCACCGGGGCATGCAGGGATCCCAACTGGGCGGAAACCGGTACCACCAGCAGTTGCGCCACCTGACGTGCCAGCGATAAAGGCTGACCAAACTCCAGTGGCGGGGCTCCAGACATACTCATGGGAACAGAAAAAAATCCTTAATAACAATAAGGATCTAAGCCGGTTGGAGGCAAACGGAGACCATCATACCCAGCGCAATGGCCGGATGCCTGCACCTGAGGAGCTGGAGCGGCAACAGTTATCACAGGTTCCACAGGTCTGATTCCCATTCTGATAGCCAAAATGCTGCAATAGCACCTGCCAGCGACAGCCGCGTGTGTTGATCAGGGCTGCCATTCCCTCCCAAGGATCCGGTCTTGAGTAGGGTTGCCAGCGCCGCTGCCGGATCTGGAAGCAAAAGGGATCCTGCCACTGTAAGCAGCCCATTTCCTGTAGCACCCCCAAAGCCACTCGGTCTTCTGCGGTGGGAATGTTGGTGTAGGATCCCTGGTCAGGCAAGGTTTTGAGCAGAAGCCTGGCCCGAGCCTCGATCCGTTGCTGCTGTTGATGGAAATAGGCGTTGCGTTGTCGATCGCTGGGATCCCAAAATCCCGTGGGTTCCGAAACCAACATCAAGGCCCGACAAAAGCCACCATCCCGCCCACCCCGCCCCACCTCCTGTACATAATCGGTCAAATCCGGAGGAGGCTGAAAATGCAGCACCCAGCGCACATCCGGTTTGTTGATGCCCATACCGAAAGCATTGGTACAGACCAAAAAGCGCAACTCCCCCTGCAGCCAAGCCCGCTCCAACTGCCGACGGGATCCCGAATCCAGCCCACCATGGTAAGTGGCTGTCTGGAAGTTCTGACTCTCCAGCCACTCTGTCAACGCTTGTCCATCCCGCCGCGTTCGCACATACACCAGCCCGGACCCTGAATTTTTTTGGAGGAATCGCAGCAGTTGTCGGCGACGATCCGCCACGCTCCAGACGATGGAAATGTTCAGGGATAGGTTTGGGCGGATGGGATCCACCTCAATCCGCGCTGGGTCGCGCAGATCCAACGCCTGCTGCAGGCGACTTTGGGTTTGGGGATCGGCGGTAGCGGTAAAGGCCGCAATGGGAAATGCTTCCCCTTTCCAGGTTAGGGCAGGGCGTAGCAGCCCCAAACGGCGGTAGTCGGGCCGGAAGGATCCCCCCCAATGCACCAGCGTATGGGCTTCATCCACAATCAGGCCGTTGATCCGCACCTGGGGTTGTTGCAAGTGCTGCCAAACCCGCGGGCTAAACAGGGTTTCTGGCCCCAAATAGAGAAGGCGCAGGCGGTTGTCTTCTAAAGCTTTTAACACCCGTTTGCGCAAGGCCGGATCCAGTTCACTGTGTAGACAGGCTGCCGGTAGCTTGCGTTGCCACAACTCCTGAACCTGGTCTTCCATCAGGGCAATCAAGGGGGAGACCACCAACGTCACTCCCGTTTGCAGCAGAGCTGTTACCTGAAAACAGAGGGATTTACCGAACCCAGTCGGCAACACCACCAGAGCATCTCGCTTGTCCAACAAAGTACGAATCACCTGATCCTGAGGTGGGCGCAGCGCTTCGTAACCCCAGTGTTGCTTGAGAGCCTGTTGGATCTGCTGCCAATCCTGCAAACGGTGACCTCTCCAATCTATAGTTTTTCCAATCTTTTTAATCTGTCAGCCCTTGGATACGTGTCCTGAGCCAGTGGGAGAGGGCTTTTCGACCGGGATCCCAGCCTGACGGTAAATCTGCTCCATCACTTTACGGGGATCCTTAAAAGAACGGCGCTCCGCATCATACTCAGCCCAAACGGTAGGCAACCCATAGATGTAACGCCCCAAGCCAAAGGCAGAACAGGCTCGTTTGAAGGCACAGGCAATGGCGCTGGTATAAGCATTGTCTCCCTCCTCCGCCAGCTCCCCCACATCTTCTTTGGAAATGCCCAAAATCGTCAGTTGACAGATCACCGCCTTGTCTTCCCAGGGGCGATAGGCCACTTACCACGCCTGCGGCCCCACCGCATCATCCAAAGCCTGCTGATACACCCGCACATCCGCTTGACACTCCCACGTCTGAAGCCAGTGGGATTCTTGGTTCAACGACTGAGCTTACCCAGTCAGGCCGAAGCCAGAAAGAATAGAGGCCCAATCTCCCCAAGCGTTTAGTTTCCGGCTGCCCGCCGGTACTGTTCGATACCTCGGCTCAAGATATTGAGTGCAGCATTCTCATCGCGGTCGATGACGGTGCCGCACTTACACCGATGGGTGCGAGTACTCAATGCCTTGACAACTCGATTCCCACAGTGATGGCAATCTTGAGAAGTGTAGGCTGGATTCACGGGCCAGGCCACCTTGCCAAACTTCCATGCAAAATACTCTATCCACTTCCGAAACTGATACCAGCTAGCATCAGCGATGCTTTTCGCTAAGCAGTGGTTGCGAATGAGATTGCGTACCTGCAAGTTTTCGTAGAACACCCAGTCGTTAGACAGGATAACGGAACGCGCCAGTCGTTTGGCATGCTCTTCTCGTCTTCTACTTATCTTGAGGTGGTGTCTGGCTAGGCGTTGTCTTGCCTTGCACCGATTAGATGACCCCTTTTGCTTGCGCGACACCCGCCGCTGGAGCAGCTTTAATTGCTCCTCCCCCTTCCTCAGAAAACAAGGGTTAGGCTCCTTGTGGCCACTGGAGTCGGTGTAGAAGCTTTCTAGCCCTACATCCAGTCCAATCGCCTCGCCCGTCTTGGGTACCTTGGGTCGATACTCAATGCCGAGCAAAAACTGACAGTAGTAGCCATCGGCCCTACGCATCAGCCTCACCCGTTTAATGAGTTCCTTGGGCACCCGAGCTAAATCCCAGGTACCAATGAGCTTGAGTCGGCCAATCCCTTTCCCATCCGTGAACTGGATGTGCTTAGGATCTAGCAGCTTCCACCCTGTCGTCTTGTACTCCACAGACCGGGCATCCTTCTTGAATTTGGGATGCCCCACAGGGCGAATGCCCTTCTTGCAGTTGTCGTAGAAGCGGCTCACTGCCGCCCACGCCCGCTCAGCACTAGCTTGGCGAGCCATTGAGTTCAGAGTCTTAACGAAGGGGAACTTCGCCGCCAAGACGGCGCAATAGGCACTCATCTCAGCCTTGCCCGTGCCGCGCACGTCCATCCAGAGCCGCAAACACTTGTTGCGGATGAATTGGGCGGTGCGGATCGCCTCATCAATTGCTTGATGCTGATCGGCGCAGGCTTTGACTTTGAACTCGCAGACGTACATTTGTTGATAGGATGAAGCTATCAACACAACCATAGCACGGGAATGGGGCAAGATTACCGCCGAACTAGAACCTCTGTATCGCTGATTAACTACCACTTCGTCTGGTGCTCCAAGCGCCGAAAGAAGGTGTTGACTGGCTCAATTAAAGAGCGGTTGACCACGTTGATTCACGACAAGGCCAGGGAGTTGGATTGCGAGGTGGTCAGCTTGGCAGTGGAACCCGACCACGTTCACTTGTTTCTGAATGCGCCGCCCCAGATAGCGCCCTATCAGCTCATGCACCGCATTAAGGGGGCCACATCCCATCAGCTCAGGAAGGAGTTTCCGTCGCTGTTGAGGCTTCCCTCTCTGTGGACTCGTTCTTATTTCTGTGGGTCAGCGGGGAATGTTTCGTCAGAGATAATTCAACGCTACATTGAAGCCCATGACGGCGGCTAAGCTCCACGGCGCTACATCCCACGCTTAAAAGACGTGGGCTTTGCTTGCAAAACTGTAAGGCATAGCCAGAGCCCGAGCCTTATCCCGAGTGGTGGCCCCGGGCTTGATCTCCATGACCTCCAAGGGGAAGGGGGCCACCAGCTTGCTGTAGCTCTCATTCAAGTCCATGGTGGTATCTGGGGAGTGAAGCTCTTGTACCGGTCGCGCAAGCGGGACGGAGTCCTCTCGCGTTAGCGGGACGGAGTCCTAACTGGGATGTTTCAACTCTAATCGGATTCTCACAATCTGGGATTATGATTTCCAAAATGGATCCAAGAATGAATATTCAAACGTAGATCTGCTCAGCATAGAGAAGCCTAGAGATAAGGAGTGTTCATTGCTGGATAAGGTGCTTAGGCAGTGGAAGGAGCGGCTGTTGGCTCCCTTGCTGGAGACCCCTCTACAACAGGTGCATCCACTGGCGATTACTCTGGCTGGGTTTACAGTCGGCCTGGGTTCTGGCACGGCGGCTGCCTTGGGTGCCTACGGGTGGGGGTTGGGTCTGTGGCTGCTAAACCGCCTCATGGATGGGTTGGATGGCACGTTGGCCCGACTGCAACGGCGGCAAAGCGATCTGGGGGGCTACCTGGATATGCTGCTGGATGTGGTGGTATACGCAGTTGTGCCTCTGGGATTGGCTTTTCACCAGGGATCCCTGCTGGGCTATGCCTTTTTGGCCTTGATGTTGGCCAGTTTCTATATCAACCTTTGCTCCTGGATGTATTTGGCAGGGTTGTTGGAAAAACGACAAAAGGCCAGTCATGACGGTCTGCGTCGTTCAGCGGACGATGAATTGACCAGCTTAAGAATGCCTGCTGCTCTGATTGAGGGTAGCGAAACGATCTTGTTCTACGGGCTGTTTTTTCTGTTGCCTGAACACATGGTGGCCTTATTCGGCTTGATGGCAATTTTGGTGCTGCTGAGTGCTCTACAACGGTTGATCTGGGCGGTAGGGTACCTTTCTGAAGGGGACGAGGTGCCCACCCCGAATCCCTGAGTTTTGCTGAGTTTTGCTCAATTACCCTCCCGACTAGAAATCGACTCAACCTCAAGTTCAAGATTCAATTCCCCGGCTTGAACAGACCAATGGCGGTAACTCGGTTGGATCCCACTTCAAAGGCGAAGGCTAAGCCTAAAGCATCGTAATTGACATAATAGCGATCATCCCGCAGGTACTCACGGCTGCCTTGGGGATAGGGGACGACCTCGTTGTAACCATTTTCACCCGGTTTGCCGTACACTTCCGTGACTTCTGTATAGGTAGAGCCAATGCGGATCCCTTCACTGGTCATGGCCTCGGGATGAGTGGTATAGATGCGGTTGGCAAAAAAGCTATCGATAATACCGGGGTGGCGGTAGGTAAAAAGGATATAGTCCTGCAGATAAAACAGTTTCAAATCGCTGTTGGGCTGAAACACATTTGCCCGAGATTCTGCTGAAATTTGATCGACATTCCCCAGTAAATGGGTATCGACATTACGGGTATCCATACCCAACTGAAAGCGACCGATGCGACCCTCTTGCACAAAGACTGTGGGCCGAGGGGGCAGGGTGGGGCGGCGGGGTGGTACAGCTAGGGCTTCAATCCCAGCGTTTAACCAGAGGGTCTCATCTCCCTCTACTGTCTGTAAGGGAACCAAGCCTTGATCCAACGAGCGGCCATCTCCTGTTTTCCAGTTGGCAACGGCCAATTCCACTGCTGCGCCGGAAGGAAGGACGAAGAATTTGGTTTGCCGTTCACTGCCTTGGGTGGGTTGCCCTAGAACAACGGTGTTGCCACTGGATCCCAGCTGGGCGGCCAAGAGAGTAGCGCCCTGACGAGTATTGCCATCCACCAGCACAGCCAACGGGATCCCTGCCGCAATCGGTAAATTTTCGCTATTCCAAGCAGTAGGCTCCCCAAAGCGGTCTTCGGTAATCAGCAGCGGTTGAATAGAACGAGGCAAAAACAGACGAGCCACATCTGCCACCACTTGGGGATCATAGCCCACAGAACCTCGCAAATCTAGAATGATGCCACGGCTGTAGTCTTGGGTGTAGAGAGTTTGCCGAATTTGCTGAGCGGTGGCCGGGGTGAGATCTGGTACCGCCAAATAAACGATGCGGGGGGCGATCACCTGAGCTTGTAAGGGGGGACGGGGTCGATTGAGCAAGCTTTTGAAGGCCTCAGGATCCAAAAACCGATCCACGGGATCCCCATACTCCTTGAGGGTTTCCTGTATCAGCTCGTATTCCACTTCAATCGGCGGGCGTGGATCCCCGTAGCCCCGAGCCAATAGGCGGGTGTAAAGGTCGTTATAGCTGACTGCCGCCGCCTGACTGCCCGCATCCAAAGACTCGTTAATGAATAAACCCACCAAATGGCGAAGATCCAACCCTACCGGCTCACGGGGAGGCAGAGGGGCTGCATCGGTTGGAGTGGCTGGGATCCCTGGCTCAGGCAAGGGAACCTGCTCAGGGAAAGGGGCCAACACGGGGTCATTCGGCTCCCCCAATGAGGGCACCACAGGCACAGGAGGCAACGCCGATTGGCCAGCAACAGTACTGGGGAGGATCCCACCCACCACCGTCAAAATCCCCCAAATCCCAATGGCCCGTTTGCACCTTCCTGCTGGGGGAGCATAGCCGTTGTTGCCCTCCGGACGAACCAAAAGGTCATGGCGACCTGTCGCAGCGAATCCTTTCATGGTGGCTGGCCCCTTTTTTGGATGTTGCGGATAGAGTAAACCCTAAACGATTCCCTCTGCCACTGTCAGCAGTGTTGGGTAGCTGTTTTTGAGATTTTGGAACACTACTGGTTGTTTCCCTCAGGTTGAGATTTCCGGTGCTCCTCCCAATAGGGATCCCCCCCTCGCCTCTGCCGACTACACTGAAAACCGCACTGTTGGGAGGCCGAATTGTATCAGCATGAATCCGTTTTGACTGAGGCGGTCGTGGCTTACCTGCAACCTCAATCGGGCGGAATTTTTTTGGATGTAACCTTAGGCGGAGGTGGACATACGTTAGCGCTGCTGCGGGAGGGAGCGGATCAAGTCATGGGGTTGGATCAAGATCCTGTGGCTTTAGAGGCGGCCCAAGCCCGTTTTGTGGCGGCAGGGATCCCCTCGGAGGGCAGTCGGATCAAACTCTGGCACCTGAATTTTGCCGAGTTTGATCTGCAACAGCATGGCTTTCAGGATGAGCAGGGGGCAAGGATCCCGTTCGATGGGATCGTGGCGGATTTGGGGGTGAGCTCCCCGCAACTGGATCAACCGGAGCGGGGCTTTAGCTTTCGCGCCGAAGGACCGCTGGATATGCGCATGGATCCCAGCACAGACCAAGAGACGGCTGCCGATTGGGTGAATCATCACGATGTGGAGGAGTTAATCGATATCTTTAGCCGTTATGGGGAAGAACGGTTTGCCCGGCGTATTGCCCAGCGCATCGAACAGTCCCGTCCCCTGTTGACCACCACTCAGTTGGCGGAGGTGATCTGGCAAGCGGTTCCCCCGGTGGCTCGTCGAGGCCGTATCCATCCGGCAACGCGGGTTTTCCAGGCGCTGCGGATTGCGGTGAACCGTGAGCTAGCGGTGTTGGAGACTCTGCTAGCCCAAGCCCCCAACTGGTTGAAACCGGGCGGTCGGCTGGCAGTGATTAGTTTTCACAGTTTGGAAGATCGTCTGGTAAAGTGGGCTTTTCGCACGGATCCCCGCTGGCAAGTGATCACCCCCAAGCCTGTGCAGCCCACAGAATCGGAAATGCGGCACAATCCCCGCGCCCGTTCGGCCAAGCTGCGAGTGGCTGCCCGTACCCCCGATGCAGACCAGCATTAAACCACATTAAACCAATATTGAAGCAGACAACCTGCGCTTAACCCCGAAAGATCGGATACAGTGAATCGAAATCAGCAGAGGCTTGTGAGAGGTTTGTGAGCCTCCGCCATGTTGGTTGGATGGATCCCTTTGGGTGTGTGTTGGTTGTGTGTGAGGTATGAACAGCATGGTTAGCCAGCCTTTTGATGCGGGCCGTAGCCGTAGTCGTCTCCCTGTCAGACCCAAAAGCTCCGTTTTGCCTCCCCGCCACCGCGAACGGCTTTCTTCCCCGACCCCTTCCCTTTTCGGTCAGGCCAGTCGTCCCCGACCTCTAAAATCCGCCCATCCTGACAGCCGCGATCCCGACTGGTTAGAGCAGTTGTGCTGGTGGAAGCAAATCTCCACCGGAATTGCCATTGTCTCCGGGTTTTCGGTGCTGAGCCTCTACAGTTGGACGGTGCACACCCAAAGCCAGTGGAGCCAGCGATACCAAGTTTGGCAGCAGATGCAGCGCAACGAACGGCAGTTTTTGCTCACCCAAGAGTCCATTGCCAACTCTTTACGGGAAACCGCCAGCCGCTCCGAAATGGTTCCTCTAGCGCCGGATCGGATGATCGAGGTGCCGATAGCCCTTCCCAGCTCGCAGGATCCCGCTCAGTCGCCAGACCAGCATCTACCCAAAGCTCTGCATGGCTCTGCAAAAGAAGTCCTTTTCTATCCTATCGGCTACTAATCCAAAGGCTCCAGGCGGTAGCGACTCAGCCAATGATCCAGTTGCACTTCTTCTTCGTCCAATAGCTGAGCGTTGATCAATCCCCGTTTAAAGGCAAGACGAATGGCACGGGCACGCAAACTAAAGGTTGTGCCCCATTCATCGCTCTCAATTTGGTCGTTGCTAACTTCTAATTTGTCGTAGAGGTTGCGCAGCCGATTGGTTACCCCGCGCCGGGACAAAAACCGCCGTGAGGCAATCGCTTGATCCGTAAGACCGAGGGCAATATCGATCAACACTTCGTATTCGGCATCGCTCAGACCGGTAATTTTGTTTTGAGAGCGGGAATCAACCCCACGCACCTCGCGGTCGATCACACACTGCTCATCTTGCACCACCGCCTGAATGGCGCTGACCAACTTTTCATCTGTGCAGTTTTTCAAGAGATAACCGTACACCGTTTGGGGCGGCACGATCTTATGCAGCTCACGGACATAGACCTCATCGGCAAAATGGGACCAGAAGACAATGCGGGTATTGGGTCGTTCCGACCACACCTGACGGGCCACCTCGATCCCAGTCATCTCCGGCATACGAATATCCATCAACACGAAGCTGGGCTGATGCTGACGAGAGAGTTCCAGGGCTTCTTTGCCATTCGAGGCTGTGTAAACCGGCCCAAACTGAGGCAAATGCTGCATCAGCAGGTTGTGGACATGCTGGCGGTACAGAACATCATCTTCAGCGAGGAGGGTGCTCACAGGCTTGGGTTAGGGTAATCGAATGTTTGTTTTCAACTGTAAAAATACTTGTGATGAAAGGCAAGGCACTATTGCGCAGTGCTGTGGAAATCGCCTGGTATGGGAAAGGGATCCAGATCCTAAGGTTGCGGTTGATTGACTCGAAATTGCCGCCAGTCCTGCTGAGTTTGCTGCAGGAATTGGCTCAGCCCATCCCATTGTTCTTCCTCAATCCAGGTTTTGATCTGCTGTAGGTGTTGTTGGTAGCTGCGCAGGTTTGCCAGCACCGCCTGCCGGTTGTGGCGGGCCATCTCTAATCCCAACTGCGGGATCCCTCCACCGACACGGCTGGTATCTCGAAAGCCGCTACTCGCCAAGGTGCGCGCCAATTCCAGGATCACCGGATCTGCTTCTTGGCTGACGGATGCGATCAAGCTGGCACTGATCATCACCGGCAAATGGCTAATCCAGGCTACCGCCCGATCATGCCGAGCCGGATCCGTGAAGATCGCTTCCGCCCCAACCGCAGCCACCAGTTTCTGCACAGTCTCCAGGGCTTGGGAACGAGTTTCGGCAATCGGGGTGAGCACATAAGGCCGCCCCATAAACAAACCGGCTTCCGCAGACGGGATCCCTTGGCTGGTTTTTCCCGCCATCGGGTGTCCACCCACAAACCAAGGCCATAGCTGCGTGGCAGGGCCAACAATTGGTTGCTTGACCGAACCGACATCGCTGACCACCGTCTCTGCAGATAGATAGGGCAAGAGAGCCGTCAGGGTAGGCAACACCTGCTCCAATGGGGTGCAAATCAGCACCACTTGGGGATTAAAGCTCTGCAATTGGGCCAACTCTGTTCCGCAGGCTTGCACAGCTCCCAGCGCCAGGGCTTGTTCACAGGTTGCTGGGTTACGGCTGATCCCCAAAACGGTATATCCCTGTTCGGTTAGCTTCAGAGCCAGGGATCCACCAATCAACCCCAACCCAACAATGGCAATGCGCATGGTACTTCAACATTTTGAATAAGCTGTTCTGTAGCTATCCTCCCCCAAGCTTGGCTCTTGCACGGTGTTCTTGCTCAATGTTGCGGGAGCGCAGCTTCTAAACCTCAACGTACAGGCTAGGGATCCAGCCGCTAAGATGGAGGGATAAACTGGGTAACCCCAACAACAGTTCTGCCTGGCTCTTTTACCTCAGGAGGGGACGGTGCTTCATCGTAGGATCTATCAACTCAGCCGCGAAGGCAAAGATGTGTGGATCTACCTGCGCGATCAGGGACGCTGGCTGGAACGAGCCAAGATCCTCGATATCGAAGGGGATACTATTCTGGTTCGCTACGAAACGGAGGATGAGGAGGAGATCTGCTCCTGGGAAGAGATGGTACGCCTAGAAAGCATTGGAGCGGTAGCTCAACGCCTCTCTACCATTCCCAAAGGGATGCTCAGCACGGCAGATCTGCTCATTTCCGAAGATTGTCCCCCCGCTGAATTGTTGAATCCCCCGCTGCTGGCCACCGAGTGCGAAGACCCTGCGAATGGGGAACGGCTGCTGGAGGAATTCTACCTGGATCGGGAGGCTACTGCCGAGCTACCCGTGCGCCTGAATGGGGAAGACCTAAAACGGGCGGATTGTGCCCGGCACGATTCAGAGGGTCAGCGGGAAAGCAACCACGACTGAGACCCTGTTGTTTCTGTATTTAACTGACCCAAATCGGGATCCCTGGGGGTGAGGATTTACTTGACTGGGGATCCCGGTTTGCAAGGTAGGACGGTCAACGGGCCATAAAATTCTTCTTGGTGTAACTCCACCTGGGAACGGGAGGCCATCAAGAGCAACGACCAAAACATTTGAATCGGGTGAACGGATCCGACGGAGCTTTTCTGACGAAAGTACTGCTGGAGATCCCCAAAGCTGATGTGGGCAAACCCCTGTTGCCACAGCTGGGCCAGCAAAGATTCCAGTTCGGCGGTGGTTTCCAGAAGGTTTTCGGGGTGGGCCAGTTGGGTAATGGCCGATAGCGCCTGTTTGCGGCTAATCCGTTGGGTTAAGGGTTTGGGAGTGGGTTCAGACCGTTGTTCCAGCAGGGTTTCTAGCTCTTGCAGGTGGCCAATCAGTTCTTTGAGAGTAACCGGTCGGGTGCGGCTAAGACGGGGAACGGCTCTGGGTTGTAAAACGCGATCCAACTGGGCCAAAGACCAACCCGGCAAGGGATCCCCTCCGGCATCCATCAGGTCTGCGTGGGCTTCCTCCGCTTCCGGTTCCGGCTCCGCCAAGGCCATCGCCTTGAGATACACCAGCATGGCAGCATACAGCAGGGCCTGCCCCGATTCCGATAGATCATGACTGCTGCTGGTGGGGGCCATACGAGACAGGAAGCGATCGATCACCTCGATCACCTGCACATCCCAAGGATCGATTTCCCCCCGCTCCGCCAAGTCAATGAGCAGAGAAATGGCTTCTTCCGTTGGTGAAAAGGCCATAGTGCCCCCTGGATCCCTGACCTTTACTGTAGCGGGCAGACGGGATCCCGGCTATCTCAGGGTGGAAGTTCTGGATCCTGCTGTACAGCGCCGAGGATCGTGTAGGATAGAAATCCTGCTCTCCAGTGAGCAGCAGCTAGGGGCGGTTAGCACAGTGGTAGCGCACTTCCTTCACACGGAAGGGGTCACAAGTTCGAATCTTGTACCGCCCATATCTCTCAAACCCTCTCCAGCAGAAGGTTTTATCGAGAACAACAATGGACGGATTCGTCTCACCTTCCCGCACCAGGGCAAGCGATACCGCTTGGATGGACTGGGAGCTTTTACCGACGGGAAGCGGTTAGTGCAGGTCAAGGCGATAGAAGAACGAATCAGAGCAGACCGGCAGAATGGGCAGTTCCCCTTCTCTACAGCAGAAGAGGTGAGGCTGTTCTACTTCCCCACAGTTGAGGATCGGATGATCATCGCGACGAAGCTCCTGGCAGAAGGACGAAGCAAGCACAAGGCATCTGCTCCTCTTCTGGCGGTTTGGGACAGATGGGTCGCTAGTCTGCACCTGCCTGCTGCGACACTCAACAACAAGTACCACCCAGTTCGGCAGCACATTAAAGCCATCAAACCCCAGGCAGAGGATGGAGTTTGGCTATTGAAGATGGCCCAACAGAAATCTTGGACAAAGGCCACTTGGCAAGGCTATAAAGGCTTGCTGCTAGTGCATCGCAAGTCATGCTGAGTTAGCATATAGCTTCTAAGTTTTCAAAGAATGATCATGGTGCAATGCCCCGAATGCAACTCAACTAGCGTCGTTAAGTACGGAAAGATACACAACGGCAAGCAGCGCTATCGTCCAGCACCAAGCTGAGCGGTTATGGGTTTATTCTTTGCCAGTTGACTCACCTGGAGGATAGAAAACCCGATAACATGCCCCTCAGCATCAACCCGTTCCAGAATTGCATCGTCTGCAGTCTCCCTCATGTATCCAGGGGCTTCGGAGAAAGTAACTTCCAGAAAATCTCCCTCAGGGTCAAACCATATCTTCAGAGGTTGCGCCACAATTCAGTCTCCTTCTTGATTTTGTCGGTGAGATAGGACGTAATAACAAAGGCATCGTCAGGCAGATTCTTGACCACTACGCAAAGCCATTTCTCTCCCACCAAGGTATTTGCATAATATCGATAGTACAGTCTAACCTCTGGGTCTGTATTTGATTGACAGACGATTTGAGGATTTTGGAGAACGGTAGATATTTGTGATTCTAGCCCCCTCATTTCTGGATGCTCGAGAATATGCTCTAATCTCTCCCTCGTTAAGCGAATCCTTCGATTCTCATAATCTACTAAGTCCTCCACCCCTCTTCCAGACCTCGATGATACGGATCAGACTGTGATGCAATATACTGACCTTTCCAATTCCAAGTCCACCTCCTAAGAATCCTGGAATCTGGAAATTGGAAAACGCTGCAATTCTTATACAGGGTTGTACTTAGGTGTAGATCCTCATCCCTTACTCACCAGCTCCAGAATCTTCCCTTCAACGGTCAGCTTCTGCATCCAGCTCAAAGTCGGATCTTCCACCGTCTGCTCCAACACATCCAAACTTTTGTGTGCAGCCTTAACAACCCTCTCCAGCAGAAGGTGATTGCTCTCCTTGTTGAAGAGAGGGGCAGTGACCGCCTAGGAATGGCGTTTTCGGCCCCAGAGCCGCTGAGCGGGATGATAGCCTAAGGGGGTGGGAGGTTAAGGCTATGCTCAGAAACATCCGCTTGGCACTGCTAGGCCTGTGGACGCTGGTTCTACTGATTCTGTTCATTCAAAACTGGGGATCCCCGGTGACGGTGGTGCTGGCTGGGCAATCGGGAGCCCCGCTCCCTCTGTCGTGGGTCTTGCTGGTTTCCTATGGGGTAGGTGTTGGGCTGGGATTTCTGTACGTAGGGTCCTGGCGGTTTCATGACCAAGCGTTCCAACGGCAAGCGATCCGCAAATTAAATCAGTTGATGGATCGCATCAGCTTTCTGGAATCGCAGACGGCTCCCCCCAGCTACTATCTACCCCAAGATTTGCCAGAGCCGGAGTATACCCCGGATCCCTATGCAGGTCGATATTCCTATGCCAACCGGCCTCCGGAGCGAATTCGGCCCGAACCTGCTGAGGATGAGCCTCCCTATGAGCAAGAGGACAGCGGGGCTTCTATTCCCGACTGGCGTATTGCGGATCAGCCCTACCCAAACGAGGAAGAAGAATGGGACTCTTGAACTGGCTGAAAGCGCCTGCAGCGGTGACGACCGAACCTACTGAGCTTGCCAACCCTCTGGCTGAACCAGCACCTTTGCCCACCCCCCAAGGCCAGAACAACTATCTTTTGATCATCCTGGATAGCTGCCGCTTCGATAGCTTGCTTGCCGCCAATCCCAAGCACCTGCTCAAACTGGGATCCCTGGAAAAACGCTGGAGCTATGCCTCTTGGACAGCTCCTTCCCACTACAACTTGCTCATGGGCCTACTGCCCCATACCAGCCCTACCCAGGTTTTTGCCTCCGAACATTATAAACAGGACTACTTACGCTACAACGAGCGGCTGGGCACCCGACAACCGATCGAGTTCAAGCACCTGCTGCCCCACCTCTATCTACCGACCCTGCTCAAACACCAACTGGGCTACTTAACCCATGCAATGGTTTCTTTGCCGGTGCTCAATCCCAGCACCGTGTTGAATCGGGATTTCGATTCTTATCACCTGATGCCGCAACACAACGACATGGCCGCGATGGTGGAGCAGTTGCACTTCGAGCCGGATCGCCCCAGTTTTTATCTGTTGAATGTGGGGGAAACTCACTATCCCTATGCCCTGCCGGATCAGGATCCCAGCCTGTGGCCGCGCATTTCGGGGGTGAATGGGGTGTTGAAGCGCTTGGATGAACCAACAGAGGAAGGGATCCCCTTTTTTGATTCGACTCAATTGGAAGAGTTACGCCAACGACAAATTGAGGCGGTGCGTTACTTGGATGGGATTTTCGAGCAACTGTTTGATTTGGTGCCCCCCAACACCTACATCACGGTTACGGCAGATCATGGCGAGCTGTTTGGCGAAGAGGGCTACTTTGGCCATGGCCCCATCCATCATGAAAAGGTGTTAGAAGTGCCGTTTATTGAGGGCAAAATTCGTTGATACCCTCCGTATCCGGGAGAAATTCCATCCCCACAGCCAGGGCGCATCCTTCGAGGTGGGGCGTGTAGCTAGGGCAATCAGGAGTTGACCTGTGCTTTTTTGGGTTGGAAAAGATTAGGGATGCTGTTGCTTCGCCTGTTGCCAAAGGGCTTCCAGCTCCTGCAGAGTACGGCCTTTCAGGTGGGGTGTAGAGCCGTTGTTGGGTGGCTCCGATTCAGTGTGTTCAGCTTGTTCCCGCGCCAGCTCTTCCATGCACAAGAAACGACGGGCAAAGCGCAGGTTGGTTTCCGTCAGGGCTTGGGCGGCATCCAGCTCATACCAACGACCCAAGTTGACTAGCGCAAAAAGGAGATCCCCCAGTTCCGCCGATTGGCGAGCCGGATCCGGCGTAGCCCGCTCCAGTTCTTGGCGCAACTCCGCTTCTTCTTCTCGGATCTTGGCCCAGATCCCTTCCACATCCGGCCACTCAAACCCTGCCCCGACCACTTTGCGGGAGATTTTCAGGGCAGCCATCAGGGGGGGCAAACTTTGGGCATAGTGCAGGAGTTTTTGGCCGAGGGTTTGATCCGGTTGTTCTGTTTGCTTGATGTCTTCCCAAGTGCGGTGTAGCTCTGGCAGATCAGCAATCGCAGCCTCCCCAAACACATGCGGGTGACGCCGGATCAACTTATCGGCAATTGCTGCCGCCACCGTTTCCAAATCAAACTGCCCCTGTTCGGCAGAAATCTGAGATTGCAACACCACCTGCAACAACAAATCCCCCAATTCATCAGCAATGGCAGCGGGATCCCCGGCGCGAATGGCCGCTACCGTCTCATAGGCTTCTTCCAGAATGTAGGGGGTCAGGGATTCAGGGGTTTGAGCCTGATCCCAGGGACATCCTGTGGGGGCACGCAACTGAGCGACAATCGCAGCCAAACGGCTCATGTGTTGGGCAGAGGCGGAACGTTCCAGGTAGAGATGGGTAAAATGGCCTGTGCTTTGCGGATCCCAGCTTTGTAACGTCAGTGGGCCGGCCACCACCTCCAGATCCTCCGCTAGCAAGGTTAAAGATTGCCCGGAAGCACAAACAGTCTGCAGGACTTCCCGCAACTCAGCCGGATCCCCTTCCCCACACCTTTTCAGCAACAGGGATCCCCGCCCAGTGATACACCACTGCGCCAGATGTTTTGGCCAGCCGGGCTGAAGGCTATCCAGCGTTTGCAGCATGGTCAAAAGGGTAGGTGCGGCCCAAATCCAAAAGGCGGCTGAGCTGTTCGAGATCGATAAAACTCAGCTCCAAAAGGATCATCAGCAACGGCCCCTGTTGGCGATGCTGCAATTTCTTAGCGAGGCTTAGTTGGGAACGGTCGATAATACCCGTTTCCAATAAATATTCCTCAAGGGCAGGCGGGGGAATCGGATCTAGCATGGTCGTTTTCGGAAACTACAGTCAGGGATGAAGAAAAAAAGCTGAGAAGACAGCAAGTTTATGTAACTATTCTTAACACTCTTCAAGATATTCGGCAAAGATCCGGCGGGTGGATCAGCCCCTGGAGCAGCTATCAAGTCTTCGATGGGAAGCTCTGCAACCCGTCAAACCCTTGAATGGCCGAGCTAACGAAAGTTTCTGTATCAACAGACACCAAAAAATCTTATCAGGAGTCACGGAATGATAGCAGGTTTATGCCGGATTGACAGCATCTTATGGGGTTGTCAATTTTTTCTCTTCCGAGAAGCTACCTAGCCTTGACAAGACGTTACCCCTTTGAGCCAAAAAACCTCGCTTGCTGATAAAAAGTTTACATCCTCTCCTCGGAGAGCGGGATCCCTTGGGACGACCCATGGCTGGCTGGATAAGGATTTGAGTTCCATTGCCTCCAAGATTGGGATACTTGGGATCCCCTCGGGACACTGGGCACAAGGGCTGGAAGTTTTATAATTCTTTACCTCGGTTAAGCTAAGGACAACGGAGATAAAGGATCCCGCTTATGACAGAGGTGCAAAGATTGCTTCCAGTGGGGGCAACCGTACAGGTGGTGGAGATGCCCCCGTTTCTGAAAACGGCTGACCCGATGCCGATGCTGCGTTCGGCCAATCTGATCCAACTCCATGAACAAGGGGTAGTGTTACAACGACGGCCACTGGGCACCTACAGTGTACAGTTTGCCAATGGCATCTTTTTGATTGACGGGAAATATCTGGCTGCGGTGGGATCCCAATAGGCTGGAGGGATCCTCTCCTGTTTATTCACTCACGCAACCCGTTACCCCAAAAGCAGGAGGCTGGATCGGTGGCTCAAGAGGATCCTGGAAATCGCGCCCGAACCTAGCTGGGGAACTTTCATCGACTGGAGCCTAGTCAATTTCGCGGTAAATTAAAGTGTGCTGCGCTGGTTGTGGGTGGGATCCACCTCAACTAAGGCTGCTGGGTTACCTTCATTGACCCTTTTTTCTGCATTCCATATTCCATTAGGCTAGCGTTGCTCATGCCCAAAGTTATCGTCACGGATCCCATCGATCAGGCTGGAATTGATATTCTCTCCCAGGTGGCCCAGGTGGAGGTGCAAACGCAACTCACCCCCGAGCAGTTGATTGCGGCCATTCCCAACTACGATGCCATCATGGTGCGCTCCGGTACGCGGGTCACGCGGGAAGTGATCGAGGCAGGCACCCGCTTAAAAATCATTGGTCGGGCTGGGGTGGGGGTAGACAACATTGACGTGCCTGCAGCTACTAAGGCCGGGATCCTCGTCGTAAACTCTCCGGAAGGCAATACCATTGCGGCTGCCGAACATGCTATCGCCCTGATGATGGCCCTCTCTCGCCACATACCGGATGCCAATGCTTCGCTGAAATCCGGTTTGTGGAAGCGGCAAGAGTTTGTCGGGGTGGAAGTTTATAAAAAAACGCTGGGGATTGTTGGGCTGGGCCGCATTGGATCCCACGTAGCCCAGATTGCCAAAGCCATGGGCATGAAGTTGCTGGCTTTTGACCCCTACCTCGCCATGGAGCGAGCGGAGCAACTGGGGGTACGCCTGGTGGATTTCAAAACCTTGGTGCAAGAATCGGACTACATCACTCTGCACATTCCCAAAACCCCCGAGACCACCCACCTCTTCAATGCCGAAACCTTCAGCCTGATGAAGCCAACCGCTCGCTTGATCAACTGTGCCCGTGGTGGGTTAATCGACGAGCAAGCCCTGTACGAAGCCATTGTCTCCGGTCAAATTGCCGGGGCAGCCTTAGATGTATTTGCCTCCGAACCTCTCGAAGAGTCGCCCCTCTTTACTTTGGGTAAGGAAGTGTTACTCACCCCCCACCTAGGAGCCTCCACCGAAGAAGCCCAGGTGAATGTAGCCATCGATGTGGCCGAACAAATCCGGGATGTGTTGTTGGGGTTACCAGCGCGTTCGGCTGTGAATATCCCCGGTTTGCAAGCAGAAGTGCTGCAAAACCTCAAGCCCTACCTGGACTTGGCGGAAACCTTGGGCAATTTGGTTGGGCAGTTGGCGGGGGATCGGGTCAGCCAGCTGGAGATTCGCCTGCAGGGGGATCTAGCAGAAAAAGATGGCCAGCCGATTATCGTCGCGGCGCTGAAGGGGTTGCTCACCCTTGCTTTGCGGGAGCGGGTCAACTATGTCAACGCCTCCATCGAGGCTAAGGAACGGGGCATTCGGGTGGTGGAAACTCGGGATCCGGCCCTCAAGGATTATTCGGGATCCCTGATGTTGACCGCCCATGGCCCCAATGGAATCCGCTCCGTTTCTGGGGCGCTGATTGGCGAACGGGAGGTGCGGGTCACCCAGATCGATGAGTTCCCGATTAACGTACCACCCTCTGCCAACATGCTGATGACGCTGCACCGCGATATGCCGGGGATCATTGGGCGCATTGGGACGCTGCTGGGGGCCTACAACGTCAATATTGCCAGTATGCAGGTGGGTCGCAAGTTGATTCGCGGTGAAGCGGTGATGGTGCTCAGCCTAGACGATCCGCTGCCAGATGGGATCATCGAGGAAGTCCTGAAGCAACCGGGGATCCGGGATGCCTTTGTGGTCAATCTCTAGCCCCCTAGCTAGCTGCACTCAGTCCACCAGCTAACCTCAACAGAGGCCAGAATGGGAGCCGTGCCTAGCAGAATCTGGGCACTTGTTTTGAATTTGTTTTTGCATGGGCTGGAGTGGATGAGCTTGAGCCAAAATGATCTGCCTCTATTCCCCGTTCTCGCGCCCACACCGAACGGGATCCCTGCCGGTGCTGACGGGTTCGATGGCGCTCCGCGCCGTGCGGAGCACAGTCGCGTCAGCGGTGCGGAGCACAGTCGCGTCAGCGGTGCGGAGCACAGTCGCGTCAGCGGTGCGGAGCACAATTGGGATTGGCCGGGCTTTCTGGAGTCACTGGGCCACTTTGGGGTGGATCTCAGCCTGGAGCGGATGCAGGTGTTGTTGCAACGATTGGGGCAACCCCAGGCCGGGATCCCAGTGATCCATGTGGCGGGGACAAACGGCAAGGGATCCGTCTGTGCTTGGGTTAGCCATGTCTTGTGGGCAGCGGGCTATCGTGTCGGTCGGTATACTTCTCCCCATTTGGTGCATTGGCGGGAGCGCATTTGGCTCAGGGGGGAGTACATCTCCACCGAAGATTGGAGCCAGTCCTTGGCACAGGTGCGCGACACCTTGCAGTCCTACCCCCCCGACGAGCCTTCCCCCACCCAGTTTGAAGTCGTCACCGCTGCCGCCTGGTTGTATTTTCGCCAGCAAGCGGTAGAGGTCGTGGTGCTGGAGGTGGGGCTAGGGGGACGGCTGGATGCCACCAATGCCGGGATCGATCCGATTGTTACGGCGATTACCTCGATTGGCTGGGATCACTGGCAGCGTCTGGGCAACAGCCTGCCCCAAATTGCTTCTGAAAAAGCCGGTATCCTCAAGCCAGGGATCCCCTTGGTGTGTGCGCCACAAACCCCTGAGGTAATGGCGGTGATCCAGGCTAAGGCCGAAGCCTTGGGGATCCCGGTTCAGGTGGTTCAGCCTTTGGAGTGGGTTGGCCCGCAAACCGTCCGCTGGCAGGGATTATCCCTCTGCTTGCCCTTGACCGGAGATGTGCAACTGATCAATGGGGCGGTGGCGCTGGGGATTGTGGAAAGGTTGCGACAACAGGGCTGGTCGATCCCGGATGCTGCGGTGAAAAAAGGGTTTGACCTCACCCGTTGGCCGGGGCGTCTGCAGCGGGTGCAGATCGGATCCCAGGTATTGCTGATGGATGGAGCCCACAATTTGCCCGCCGCCCAAGCTTTACGCCGCTACTTAGATGAGACACAGCCCGGCCCCCTCACCTGGTACATCGGCATCTTGAGCACCAAGGATGTCTCCGGCATTTTGAGCACCTTGCTCCGCCCAGGAGATCGCCTCTTTACGCTGCCTATTGCGGGTCATTCCGGCATGGATCCTGAGCAACTGGCGCAACTGGCCCGAGAGCGACAACCCTACCTCACCCATGTACAAGCGCTGCCGGATCTATCGGCTTTTCTGACCCAGCTTTCTTGCCCTGAGGCTTCCACAGCTCCACCACCTGTGCTGTGTGGATCCCTGTACCTATTGGGTCAGGTGATGCAGGAGTGCTTGAGATGGGATCTCGCCCGGTAGGGACTGAAAGACGCTGTAGCCTCCATCCCGCCTGGTACAAACTTTGTAAGCTGGGAGGGTACTGGCATCCAGTTCCCTCCATACAGGTTGGGGTGGGCCAAGGAATCCACAGGGAATCCAGTTAAGATTGCAGGAGGGGCGAGGGTAGATTGGTATCGGACATCAATCTCAGGAATCTCAGGTTTGACCGAACTTTGCCGCACTCCTCATCCTCGCTCTAGCAGGATGGGGTCAAGGTAAGGCAGGTGCAGCGAAAGCGGAGGCCGCCAACAGCCCTTCGGTTAAGGGTGCTCCGCACCGCTCCGCGAGTGTCATATCCCTGCTCCTCAATGTATTGCTTGAGCACGTCCAAACTGGCTCTACCAGCAGCTGTATCCACGCTTCCCAAAAACTGGCTTCCAGTAAAACGAGCGCAAGTGTAGCGATATTCGGCAGACCTGAATGGCACTCACAATATCGCTGCCAGAGGGATGCTTAAGCTCACGTGCTGAAAGGAGAGTGAGGAACGTTCCAGCAAAAGCTCTGGACGTTCGCCTAGAAGCTGGGCTGGTTTGTGTGACCTGTGGACTCATCAGGGAGTTACAGGTTAGCACCGACACCACCACCTCGCCTCAGCAGGTGGTCTGAGCTTCATTGGATATACGAACAACCTCTCTCTGATGAGATACAATGGGACTATGAATCAAGTCCTGAATATCTCCTGTAAGCTCAAGGTGTCCGAGTCCCAAGCCGCAAAACTGGATGCGACCTTGGATGCTTTTGGGCAAGCGCTGAACTGGGTGAACCAGAACACGCCAGAGAAGATCCTCAATGACCCTCTGGGTCGTCCGGAGGACGATGCGGAGGGTTATTGTTGCTACCGCCGAAGCCCTTTCTGCCAGTGTTGCACTGGAAGATTTGACCGGGATCCGGGAACGGGTGAATCAACAGCCTCGCAATAAGACGGAACGCAGACGCAGCAACAGTTGGGCGTTCCACCAGTTGAGGTTGTTTATCTGCTACAAGGCATTGAGGTCTGGGGTCAAGGTTGTGTTTGTGGACCCTAGGTACACCAGCCAAACCTGTCACCGCTGCCTGCACATTCATCCTGATCCTGACCAGTCGTATCGTGCTCCGCACGGCGCGGAGCGCCACCGGAGGGGTAAGCAGTTCCAGTGTGGGCATTGTGGTTGGCATGGGGATGCGGATTTCAACGGAGCCAAGAACATTCGTGCTCCGCACCGCTGGCGCGACCAAGCATTGGGGGCGCTTGTAAACCGCCCTGGAGGTTCCTGGTTATCTTGCCAGATAACTGGAGGGCTACTGAAAGCCTGCGCTGTACCCGCTAGGGTCAGCGTCGGGTAGTTTACGAAAAGCAGCGTAAAGCCCCCGGTTTCTAACCGGGGGATATAAGCGCACAGGCTGAATTTATTCAGCAACAGAAATAGTACATACAATAGTCCCCATGAAACGGGTCACCACCACACTCAAGCTCAAGTTTCTTGACCTCAATGCGGTCAAAGCAGAGATGTTTAACCAGACGGTTTGTGCGACAACCGAACTGGCAAACGAACTGCTCCGCATCAGTCCGAAGGAACGAAAAGCCTTGACAACCGCCAAAGTGGTGACACCACTCAAGTCGGCCCTCTCCAACCAGGTGATTCGTGTCCTGAAGGGGAAAGCCGGCCAGCGGGTCAAACACTTCAAAGTGTTCTGGCCAGAGGTCAACAACCAAAACTGGAAGCTGCACAAAGTAGGTAGCACCTACTCGGTGAGTTTTCCCACAATTCAGGGTGACAAGCGGGTTCCCCTTGAGGTTAGCAGTTCCTACTATGCCGAGCGTCTTGAGCGCATCCTGGCCGAACAGGATTGTGAACGGGGAACCTTGAAACTCATGAAGCTACGGGGCTGTTGGTACGCGGTTGTATCTATCACTTGGGAAGTTCCCGAAGTGAAGAGTACGGAGCGACTGGGTGTTGACCGGGGGCAGAACCGTTTGGCAGTGGCGGCCACCCGTTGGGGTCGGGCGGTGTTTTTTGGGGGTGGAGAGGTAGCCTATCGTCGTCGTCGTTTCCAGAAGCGTCGTGCCCAGTTGCAACAGGCGGGTAAATACCGAGCACTCAAGCGACTGGAGCGCAAAGAAGCCCGGTGGATGAGGGCGGTCAACCACACCGTTAGCCGTCGCATTGTACGGTTTGCCAATGCGGTAAATGCAGATGTGTGGATGGAAGACCTCTCAGGTATCCGCCAATCCAGACAGAGCCAGAAGGCGCGTTCGGATGCCGGGAAATCGCGCCATACCTGGTCGTACTACGACCTGGAGTGGAAGGTTGCCTACAAGCTGGAAATGGCAGGTAGAACTCTACACAAGCGCCCTGCTGCCTACACATCCAAAACCGACCACAGGACAGGATTGATCTGCTCCGCAGGGCCGGAGGCCATTGGGAAAAGGAGTGGGCATTTGTTCACCGGGCAGGACGGGTATTGCTGTGATGCCGACTGGAATGCCGCAATGAACATTGCCCAGTGGGACGGGTTTTCGTGTCCTTTGAGTCTAAAAGAAGCCCTGCCCGTAATAGGTAGGGTCGGCTCAGGGGATGGGGTAGTTGGCAATCCCCTGAACTCCATGAATACCTTGCAGTCTAAGGTTGCAAGGGGCTAGAAGGGAGAATCCCCCGGTTTCTAACCGGGGGAGTGTCAATATGTCTTCGGCGAAGGGGTTGAGTTCTCAAATTTCCCAAGCTCCGTAGGATCCCTGAAGTCCGCCCCTAGACTCTGGGGCACTCTATACCTTAAGTAAGGTTGGTGTTGAGCGATGAAAATTTCTAGGGTAATCTCGTTTATTGCCGCTAAGTTTAAGGTTTCCCCGGAGCAGATTGAAGCTGCGCGCGTGGTTCTCCACAAGCCCCCAGCTCTTTTGGCGGTGCTCAAGTCTATTCCTCCCCTGCCCAAAGAGGTTTTGCAGGATCCCAGCTTGGTGTATAGCTATCCTGCCGCCTTCATTCAGTGGTCGAAGTGTATGCATGGCTTAGCAGACTGGGATACGGTGCCGGTGCTCAGCTATGCCGACTATGTGGCCCAGATGGAGCTGGCTTTTATGCCGACGGACATTGCTGTGAGCAACCACTCGTGACAGCCCCTAGGGATCCCTTGGCTCAGGCTTGTCCAAATGGCCCCCTCAACCCTCTCCTCTAATCCTTCTGGAAAAAAATACGCTTAGAAGCCTCTCGAACAAAGTCTTGCAGCCAGCCGGATTTTTGAGTGCTTTGCACTTGCGCCTTGACCACGGCTTGCATACCGCCTTCTCCCCAGGTTTGGTTGCGCTGGAAATACTCGATGAAACTTTTTCCAGCAATACGGGTGAGGTAGCCAGCACTGGCGGCTTGAATCGGGGCGGTGACCAGAAACCCCACCACGCTCACTTCGGCAACGGTTGCCAAAATCCCGGTGGTTAGTTGGATAGCCCCTTCCACTAGCCCTAAGCTGGCCAAGGTTTTGGCCAAGGAGAGGGCCAGTTCCCGCCCCTGTTGCAGGTTCATTTGGCAGCCGTAGACGGATCCCAGTTCCACCACCATCTGGGCGTTGATTGCCGCAATTGCCAATAAATCCACCGCCGGAATCGGGTTGGCAAACACCACGCCTGTCACAATCCACTGAAAGCGATCGATCACCTGTTCCGCCTGTTGACGCAACTGAGCCTGGATGATCCGCTTTGCCGTTTCGCCCAACTGCTGCGATTGCAACAGCGCATTGTCCAAAGCCAGGGATCCCCCTTCTGCGTAGAGCACCGCCTGAATGCGATCCTTCACCACAGCCACATCCGCCTCCGGTCGCCAGGTTTGGGATCCCACTTGGATAGGGGCCGGGGCGGCACAAGCCATCAACACATCCTGCGGTGAAATCAGAGGAGCAACCCGTTCCCGCAGGCGCTGCAACAGGATCTGCTGTTCTTCGGGGGTATAACGGTCGATTTTGTTGAAAATCAGCAGGGCCCGCTTGCCGAGGGCGATCAACTGCCGCAAGGGATCCACCTCTGACTGGCGCAAATCCCCATCCACCACCACCAGCAACAAATCGGCGGCTTCCGCTTGCGCACGGGCCTCACTTTCCCGCATCACCCCCGCCGGGCCAATCTCCAAAATGCCAGGGCAATCCATGATCTGAACCGGCTCCGGGATCCCCGGCAAGCTCCACTCGTACAGGGTGGCCGCCTCTGTGGTGCCTAGGGTGGCCCCCACCGCCCCCGCCCGCCGCCCCAGCAACGCATTCACCAAAGAGGTCTTGCCGGCCGACCCAGTGCCAAAAACCACGACCTTAAGCTGGGGCTGAGCCAGATGTTTGGCCAGCAAAGCCGACCGTTCTGCCAGCGCTGCTCGGGCCACCTGATCCTGAATCTGGGCCATTTGCGCTTCCAGCTGCGCCAGATTTTGCTGGGTGACCAGGCGTTTATCCGCCGCATTTTCCGGCAACGCTGGTCGTTGGGATCCTTCAGAGGCTTTCTCACTTGGGTGGCGACGAAACAGGAAAAGGTAGTAGAGGGAAGCCGCCAAAAACACCAGCAACAGCAGCACCAGCACCGCGATCAACAGCCCCCCCAAAATTGGGTGGTAGCGGGTGGCGTAGTACAAGTCCAGAAAAGATTGAATCAGCCAAACCAGCAGGCCCGTGAAAAAAGCCAGCAGTGCCAACAACAGCAGCAAGCGCACATAAGGAACCGACCGCATAGGCTCCAAGGCCGAAACTGACCTACTCTACCTCTATCTCTACCTGCTCAAACTCAGCCTGCACAGCTGCTCTATACCTCGGTTTCCGGCGGCAGGGGTAAGGCTTCAGGCTCGGATTCCTCCCCCTCACACCGGGATTCCCGCCCATCGGGGCCTACCACCTGAATCGGGTTGGGATCCCCATCCACCCTCACCTGTAAATCTCGCAACTGCCATTCCGTTCGCGCTCGCGGGACGGAGTCCTTTCCGGCCATGCCCCGTTCCGACTCCACAGCCACCTCCCCCGTCCGCTGTGATCCAGTGATCAAAAAGGAAAGACACACCCAACCGGCCTCTTCGCTCTCCTGGAAGCGAAGCTGAGACAGCCATCCCGGTCTTAAGGGTTCCCCCAGCCGTTCCACCACTGCTGCGTCTTGCTTCAGCGCTTCAACCGCCAACTGATAGCTGCGAAAGGCCCCGGAAGCGCGGATCCCATTCCAGAACAAGAACCCCACTCCCGCCAGCCCCAGGCTCAGCACCGCCAGCGCCCCCAGACACCCACAGCCACAACAGCGCAGCGGGGCAGCACATCCTGCCTTTTGAGGACTTTCTGACACAAGCAACCGTAAAAAACAGGACGGCCTCACCCTAACACAGCGCCGTTCTGCGCAAAATCTCAGGTATCTCTACGCCATTTGTCGGTGATGGAAATTGCTTCCTAGTTCCGTACCGCCACAGATGTAAGTCAACAACCTCAAACAACAGCTCGGAAAACATGGAATGATCAGCTCTTTTGTAGGTTCAAATAACAAATTTATGGGTCTAATTTCACACTGCGGTAAATGTCGGATCCCTCTACGCTAAATCGCTTATCCATTCCGCAACAGCTTCGGAAACCCTTATAAAGCAAGGAATCTAGAAATCAAGCCACTGGCCCCCAGCCCAAAAAAGCACCGATTTATACCTCAAAAACTACTCTCCACGGAGCGTAGAAAAGATAGGCAAAGTGCGTACATCCGATCCGCTATTCAGCGGAGTAAATAAGCGGGCGATTTGTCGAGAATAAATACAGGAAGAAACTATGAATGAGGCTAAGACCATGACTGTGCAGCAAATCATTCAATCCGCCATGATGACCGGGCTGCTCACCTCCGCTCAGGAACACGAGCTGAATGTGATGCTGTTCAAAGATGAGTGCTCCGAAGCCGACCTGTTCTTGCTGCGCCGCCTGCATCGTTGCTTACGTCAGGGATCCATCCGCCAGATCGAAACCCTCAACAACACCGTTGCCATTGGCCACTTTGGATCCCCGCTGCGCTTGGTGCCAGACCCAACCGCTCGCGTTGTTGCTACGCAGCGCTTAAGCGACAGCGGGACGGAGTCCTTAGAAACCCAAGCTCAGCCGCTTGCCCAAGGGTTAAGCCTGGTGCGCAATCCCAAAGTGGGGTGAGCAAAAGCGGCTACTGGTGTCGGGTTAGGGGCAAAGCCGGGGATTCCAGGGTGGGTAGGTCGGGGAAGGTTGGAGGTTTGGTTTTTCTCCCCATGCCATGCAGAAGGACATAGAAGCAGGGGATCACGAACAGCGTTAGCAGCGTCGCCAGCGACAGGCCGGAAAACACCACCACCCCCAGCGGTTGTAGCAACTCGGATCCCTCTCCCAAGCCCAAAGCCAAAGGGAACAGACCCAGCACCGTTGTCACCGTCGTCATCAAAATCGGGCGCAGGCGTTGTGGGGCGGCATTCAGAATGGCACTGCGATAATCGAGGCCCTGCTCCTCCCGCAGTTGGTTGGCCAGCTCCACCATCAAAATGGCGTTGTTGACCACGATCCCCACCAGTAGCACCGCCCCCACCAGCACAGTGGCCCCAACGGAGGTGTTGGTGATCAACAAGCCCAAAATGCCCCCGGAAAGGGCTAAGGGCACCGTCAGCATGATCACTAGGGGGTCGATGAGGGAGTTGTATTGCACCGCCATCACCACAAACACCAGAAAAGCCGCCAGGGATCCGAGCAGGAGCAAATTGTTGCGCAGCTCCCGGTTGGTGGCCAGGGCTTCACTGGGCAAGCGAGTCACCCCAGCCGGCCATTCCAACCCCGATAGAATCTCATCCACTTCGGCGATCGCGGCACTTTGGGTGGCCCCAGCGGTGAGGCTGCCATTCAAGATCGCCACCTGCCGTTGGTTGATGCGGCGAATTTCTCCCGGTGCTTCCGCCCTTTGCAACCGGGCTACATCCCCCAAACGCACCGGCTGACCGTTTTGTACAAACAGGGGCAATCGCTCCAGTTGCGAGGGTTGGGTAATGCCGCCGGATCCCAACTGTACCCGTACATCCATGAGGCGGTTTCCCAGTTGCAACTGGGTGGGCACGGAACCTTGTACCGCCGTTTGCACCACCCGACCCATATCTTGGGTGCTCAGGCGCAGCGGGGTAGCCCGTTCCCAATCCGGCCAGATTTGCACCTCCGGCTGGTTGTCATCCGCATCGGGGCGGAACGTAGAGAGGGTCGCCTGTTCATCCAAAGCCTGCAGTGCCATGCGACTGGCCTGTTGCAAGGCTTCCGTATCCTCCCCCTGCAACACCACATCCACCTCGGCATTCACCGCCGAATTGCGGGTGGACAGACCGCGTACACTGCCGGGGGAAACTCGAATCCGGGATCCCACCAAATTAAGCCGGTTCATTAGCCCATTGAGCCGATCCACAACTGGGCCCACCTCAGTCCCTGGTTTGAGGGTGATGTTGCTGGTACCCCGCAGCGGATTTTCAAAAGTGCTGCCCCCAAAAGCGGATCCCCCCGCTGTGGTGAAGACGTACTCCACCTCCGGTTGCTCCAACAGGATGCGATCCACCTCCTGCATGATGCGGCGGTTGGTCTCCAGGGTGGTGCCAGGAGCAAAGTTGGCGAACAGGTTCACCTGGCCGGTGCTGATGCGGGGCAGAAGCTCCTGATTCAGTTGCCCGGCCATCCAATAGCTGCCACCTCCTAAGAGCAGGAAAGCAACCAGGACCAACAACCCAGGTCGCAACAACAAGCGACCCAGCAACCGTTGATAGGCATAAGTCCCCCCGATTACCCCCTGCTCAAACCATTGCCACAACCCGAATTGTTTCAATCCACTGCTGCGGCGAATCGTGAGCAGACGAGAGGTGAGCATCGGCACCACCGTCAAGCCCACCACCAGGGATCCGGCCACTGCAAAACTGATGGTCAGGATCAACTCGTTAAAGATCAAAGACACAAAGCCGCCAATCAGCAAAAAGGGTAAGACCGACACCAAGTTGGTGGCCGTAGAAGCCAACAGGGCCGACTCCAGCTGGCGGCTGCTCTGCTCCGCCTGATCGATCACCCGTTGTTCAAACCACTGGGCGTTGCCGTTCTCCCGCGGGATCCCTTCCACCCCTTTTGCAATGTTTTCCAACATCACAATGGCGTTATCCACCACGATCCCCACTCCGAGGGCCAAGCCCCCTAGACTGATGATGTTGATGGAGAGACCAAACAGGCCCATCAGCACAATCGCCGTTAGAGTAGCCAGGGGAATGGCGATCACCACGATGAGGGTTTGTCGCAGGGATCCCAAAAACAGCAGCACCGCAATCCCCGCCAAGGCTGCCCCGCTCAGGCCGGCAGTGGCCACATTTTGAATGGAGCTGCGAATAAAGCGGGATTCATCACTGGTGGGGGTGAGGGTCATCTCAGGGGGAATAATACCCGTAGCCCGCAGTTGGTCGAGGCGACGACGGATCCCTTCTACCACCGTAATCGTGTTGGCATCCGGTTGTTTTTGAATACTCAAACGCACTGCCGGCTCCCCATTTAGGGTCACCCGTACCCCTTCGGCAGCAGGACGCACCGCCACGGTGGCAAAATCCGTTAAGCGGACGGTCGCGCCATTGGGGGTATTGAAGCGCAAAGCCTGAATGTCTTCTGGGCTACGAAACCGTCCTACTGTACGGGTTAAAGATTCAAAGACTTCCCCCCGGATACGTCCCCCGGAAATATCTTGGTTACGGGCTTGTACCTGGCTCAACACATCCGTCAGGCCCAGCCCCAAGGCTTGCATCCGCTCCAGATCCAAATCCACCTGCACTTCTTCGGTAATGCCTCCGGCCACATCCACTGTGGCGACCCCCGGCACCACTCCCAGATCGCGGGCCAATTCTTCCTCCGCAAAGCGGCGCAGCTCCACCCCTGACAAGCCGGGTGAGTTCAGGGCAAACTCGTAAACGGGCAACTGAGAAGGATCAAACTTAAAGACCGTCGGAGCGGAAACTTCATCCGGGAGTCGCCCCCTGGCTCGGTTCACCGCCGCTGTGGTGTCGTTCAAGGCTTGATCGATGTTGCCTCCTGGGGCAAAGTACAGATCGACCCGTACCTGCCCTTCGCGGGTGGTGGAGTAGATCTGTTCCACACCTTCCACCGTGGCGAGAGATTCTTCTAAAGGGCGGGTAATCTCGTCAATCGCCACCTCGGGTGTTACTCCGGCTACATCTACCCGCACCCCAATGCGAGGATAAACAATCGAAGGCAGCAGATCCACCGGCAAGCGGGTGACAAAGTAGAAGCCCATGACGATCACCGCCGAAGCCAACATCAGGGTGCCAATGTGGCGGCGAATGGCCAGCCCACTCACGCTTAGCCCGCCTCTGGGTTGAACCATGGTTTAGCTCCCTTGCATTTCAGAGATCACACTCAGCTGTACTTCTTGGCCATCCTGCAGAGGGGCAGAGCTGCGCACCACAAAGGGATCCCCCACCTCCAACCCCGATAAAACCTCTACCTGGCCATCCCGCCGTTCTCCCAGTTGCACCGGACGGGCTATCACCCGTACCGACTCCCCTTGTCGTTCCACCCCAAACACCACAGGGGATCCCTGGTGTTGCTGAATCGCACTTTCGGGCACGATCACCGGCTGATCTTCCGCCAGGCTCAACTGCACCCGCGCCAAGAGGCCACTGCCGATTCGCCCACTTGGATTGGGGATCACCACCTCGATCGGCACCAAACGCGCTTGCGGATCTGCCGCTGGGGAAATGCGGGTAATCTGGCCGGAAAAACGTTGACCGGGAAAGGCATCCAACTCCACTTGAATCGCTTGTCCCGGCTGCACCCGACCCAGTTCCAACTCGGAAAGGAGAAACTCGACTCTGACCTGGCTAAAATCTGCCACCGTCAGCACATCAGCCCCGGAGTTCAAAAAGGTACCTGGATCCGCCTGCCGCGCCAAGACCACCCCACTCAGGGGAGCCAGCAGTTGGGTATAAGAAAGTCGTTCTTGGGCTTGGGCCACCAAGGATCCCTGCGCTTCCACCTGGCGCTGGGCCGCGATCACCGCTTGTTCTTGGGTACGCACCTGTTCCTCGGCAGAACGCAGCGCTTGTTCGGCAGTGTTGGCGGCAGTGCGGGCTTGTTCCGCCTGTTGGGCTGAGACAGCTCCTTCGCTGGCCAGTTGCCCCAGTCGTTCGGCATCCGCCTGTTGTTGCATCCAATTGACGCGGGCCTGCTCCACCTGGGTGCGGGCACTACTCAGTTGCGCCTGGGCTTGGGCCACCTGCGATTCTTGGCTGGCTAGCTGAGCTTGGGCCTGGATCAAGGCGGCTTGCAACAGGGTGGGATCCAATTGCCCCAGGACTTGCCCCTGGGTGACGGGATCCCCGACATCCACCGATAACTCCAACAGCAGCCCTTCCGTGCGAGTCCGCAGCGTCGCTTGTCGCAGGGGCTGAGTGGTGCCGGTGTAGCGAAAATCAGCACTCAGGGATCCCGCTTGAGCCATCGCCACATCCACCGATACAGGGCGAGCGGCTCCCCCCTGACCTCCCACCGGACGCTGAGCCAAAGCCCAATTCGGCTGCAACACCACCCACAACAGGCCCGTGGCACAAGCTCGACCGATCCCGCTGGCTAAACTGCGTAGCCCGGAGCCCTTGGGGGTTTGAGAATACCGCATCGCCACTCACCACCGACTTGCTGACGATCATTGCCCGTGTCAGGAACCCAGATCCACAAAAACGGCAAACCTATTGGGTTTGACTACTCCCCTGGGCAAATGGTTCAAACTCTGACGGTTGATTTTGTGAACCTTTCAGGGGCTTGATTTAAGCAATCCTTCACATTTCTACACGACAAACGGGATCCCTGCCAACCGGAAGCCTAGAGAATGGTGGCTTGGGGTTAGGTTTATTGCGGCAAAGCGTCAAAAAACTTACCCTAGACCCTCCAACCTATCCAGACAATTAAGACAATCTCACGTCTGCCGGGATCCCTGACGAAAAGGAGTAGAACTGAATTAAGGTCGCCAAAGTGGCGCGTAGCGCAATCCCAAGGAGCCGGACATGAGCAAGAGCTTACTGGAGCAGTTGCGGCAGATGACTGTCGTGGTCGCCGATACAGGCGATATCAACGCCATCGAGAGTTTTAAGCCACGGGATGCCACCACCAACCCCTCTCTGATCACGGCTGCAGCCCAAATGCCTCAGTATCAGAGCATCGTGGATGAAACCTTGCTCAAAGCCCGTCAGGAAGTGGGATCCCAAGCTGAAGCGCAAACGGTGGTCTCCCGCGCCATCGATCAATTGGCGGTTGCCTTTGGTTTACGCATCTTGTCCATTATTCCCGGGCGAGTCTCCACAGAAGTCGATGCCCGCCTCTCCTACGACACCGAAGCCACTGTGGCCAAAGCCCGCTATCTCATCGAGCAGTACAAAGCTGCTGGAGCGGATCCCAGTCGAGTTTTGATTAAGATCGCCTCCACCTGGGAAGGGATTCGGGCTGCCGAGATCCTCGAAAAAGAAGGGATCCACTGCAACCTTACCCTGTTGTTTGGGCTGCACCAAGCCATTGCTTGTGCAGAAGCAGGCGTTAAGCTGATTTCACCCTTCGTGGGCCGAATTTTGGACTGGTACAAGAAAAATACCGGCAGGGAGAGCTATCCGCCTGCCGAGGATCCGGGTGTGCTCTCCGTTACGCAGATCTACAACTACTTCCGCAAATTTGGTTTCCAAACGGAGGTGATGGGGGCCAGCTTCCGCAACATCGGTGAAATCATAGAGTTGGCCGGTTGCGATCTGCTCACCATTTCCCCTGCCCTACTGACAGAGCTACAAAATACCGAAGGGGAGTTAGTGCGCAAACTGGATCCGGAAAAAGCCCGAAGTTTGGATATTCCCCGTCTGGTGATCGACAAGGCAACCTTCGATCAAATGCATAGCGAAAATCGCATGGCTGCCGAAAAACTGGAAGAAGGGATCCAGGGCTTTTCCAAAGCGTTGGTTGCTCTGGAGAACCTGCTCACCGAACGGCTACACAAGCTAGAGGGCAACAGAGAAATCGTCACCCACGCTGCCCAGGATGTATTTCGCGTCTATGACCTAGATGGAGATGGCTTCATCACCCGCGAGGAATGGATGGGAGCAGATCGCGTGTTTGATGCCCTTGATGCCAATCAGGACGGCAAAATCACCCCTGAAGAGATGTTGGTAGGGTTAGGGGCAGCCGTCTACTTAAAAAGATAAGTAGGAAGTACAGCCCTTTGCGCCATACGCTAGCGCGTCTGTCTCCAACAGGCTGCGCCAACGCCTCTCGTCCTACAGACAACCCGGAGGGGGGCATGACCACCCCAAACTGAGGCCAAACAGCTAAACGGGATCCCTGCAAATTTGCCTATCCCAGGCCAGAAACCGTTCCGCCATCACGTTCAGAGAATAGTGCTGCTCAGCCCGTTGGCGGCAGTGGTGCCTGTCGATGCGATCCAGGCGACCCACAGCATCGACGAGAGCCGGCACATCATCGGGATCCACCACCCAGCCGGTTTCGCCATCCCTGACAATTTCTGCCGGCCCGCCACGGCGATAGGTGATTACAGGTACGCCACAGGCTAAGGCTTCTACCGCCACCATACCAAAGGCTTCGATCCACTTGGGGGTCATGACCAAAGCCGAGCACTGGCCCAAGATTTGCTGCATGTGGCGGGTGGGCAAAAACCCGCGGTAATCCAGTTGCGCTTGGGGATAGTTAGCCTGGATTTGCTGCCAATAGGCCGGATCCTGGAGATGGCCCAAGATCACCACCGGGATCCCGGTCTTTTCCGAGAGGGCGGCACAATCTTCCAAGCCTTTCTCCGGGGCAATGCGGCCCACCCAAGCCAGGGATCCCTTGCCGTGGGGGACAAAGTCATACTGCTGTAGATCCACCCCGCACGGCAAATAGACAAAGGGATCCCGGCCCTCTAGCATCCCCGCCTGAGCAAAGGCAAAGGTTTGCCCCTGGGCACGGGAATGCACCGCCAGCCGATCGGGGTAGGTTTGGGCAATGTGTTCTAGAGCTTGATCCACAGCGTTATTAAGGGATCCCATGCTGATGATGTGGGCGACGGGGGTACGGAAAAAATCCGTCAGATAAAAGGAGAGCCAGTCGTAGCTCCAGTTCACAATCAGGTCAAAATCATCCTGCATTTGGGCCGCCCGTTGCCAGAGATGGGCCAACAGCGAGGGGGTATCAATCTGCACCGGCGCATCCCGCCTTTGGCTTTGGGCATACCGAGGGGGTAAACCTGCCACTGGTTCAATCACAGTCGGTGGCAAGCCGGCAATGCAGGATCCCTGCGGCGCCAACACCCGCATCTGGTACCCCCTGGCCATCAAAGTGCGAGTTAAATTGGCAAGATTCAGTTCCACCCCACCCCCCGCCCCGGATCCCAGAGGCCCAACAGGGGTAGAAAGGAACAGATAGCGACGTGGCTGAGTCATGCAGGGAGATGGAGATTTGGGTTCCATTTCTACGGATGCAGGCAGGACTCCACCACTAGGGTGGCGCTCACCCATTCCCCCCGCTCTCCGTAGGAACGGATGACACGCTGCCGCCGTCCTTTGGCCCACAGCCAGCCTACTTCGACTGAGAAGGGGTGGCGGAAGGAGATCTGCAACGGTGTCAGGCTGGAGGTGCCATCGGGTAACAAGAGCAACTGCTTAGGCGGGTCTGTGTCCTGGAAGTGTAGGCAGCACCCGTCGATAACCGCTGTACCTTGCAGCTCTTGCCCTGCCCAGGCAGCGTGGTAGAAAAGCTGGTTCCCCTCCTGCTGGATGCGCAGGTGGGTTGTCACTTCCGTAGAAGGTCGCCCATCGGCATAGACAGTGTAAGCAGTGCCCTGCCATTCTCCTAACAGCTGCTCCACCGTCAGCGGCGGTTGCTCCTGGGCATCAGTGCCAGCGCGAAACTCCCGGATCAGCGTCATGGACTGCAAGTGCTGGTCTTTGTCATAGAGTTGGACAAACCGTAGGCGGCGATTGCCCTGCACAAAACCATACTCTGCCCCAAACTCGGCAAAAGGAGCCACCTGCAGGGATCCCTTAGAAAAAGTCCCGTTGGGAAAAAAGACATTCAGGTGGCCAATGCTGCTGTATTCCTGCTCCAATTGACTGGTGGGGGGCGCATCCAGTCCTTGGGCAAACCGCCGCAGCTGAAAGCGCACCCGCCGCCCCCCTTCCACATCTTCCAGCACCAGGATAGAGGGCACAGAAGGGCCTAGCTCCCCTGTCGGCATGACGCTGGTAAAGGATCCATGCCACTCCCCTAGGTTTTTGCGGAAGTTGTCCCAGTTGCTGCTCATGGCCAATTGCTCACTTTGCGCCGGTAGAACGCTGGGCCTCAGTTGAAGATTTTGAATGCCTCTGTTGTTACAGGTTATAGCCATTCCATCCCTTCTTGGCCCCTGCATATCTGCAAACCACTCAAGTGGATCCCTATAGGAGGGTGCTGTGTGATCTGAGGCTGTGAGAGCGACCGCCACTTTACGAAAAGCAGCGTAAAGCCCCCGGTTTCTAACCGGGGGATATAAGCGCACAGGCTGAATTTATTCAGCAACAGAAATAGTACATACAATAGTCCCCATGAAACGGGTCACCACCACACTCAAGCTCAAGTTTCTTGACCTCAATGCGGTCAAAGCAGAGATGTTTGCCCAGACGGTTTGTGCGACAACCGAACTGGCAAACGAACTGCTCCGCATCAGTCCGAAGGAACGAAAAGCATTAACAACCGCCAAAGTGGTGACACCACTCAAGTCGGCCCTCTCCAACCAGGTGATTCGTGTCCTGAAGGGGAAAGCCGGCCAGCGGGTCAAGCACTTCAAAGTGTTCTGGCCAGAGGTCAACAACCAAA
>NZ_JAFIRA010000035.1 GCF_022848905.1 Thermostichus vulcanus str. 'Rupite' | reverse complement strand
TGTTCTAACTCTACAAACTCTTGGATTTTGACTCCAGCAAGACCCAATAACTTATCAAGAGGAACCAATGTTCGTCATGGAACTCAGTATCTCATTATACTATCGACACCAAAATGTCAGGAGAGCCTCAAAGATTTACGTCCTGTGTGCCCTAACTGTCATGCCATGATTCATCGCCGTTCTCCTCCGTTGAGCATTGAAGAGCTTCAGGTTTTGTTGAGTAGGTCTAAGATTCAACCGCCAGCTAACAATTCGGGTGCAGCGGATTGACCGCAGCCGCTTGGGTTGGACGCAAAGATCACGGCAACCGCTGACCCGAACCGTTATGTTGCCAGCCCCGGTCAATATCTGGCTTTTGGGGCAAGGGATCCCTGGGGGCTGGTCAGTGAGGATCCCGATGATTATCGGGAGAGTAGGGACACAACATAACAAGTCACTGCAGCTGACCTTGTGCTAGATTTTTGCCGGTGGTGAGGGATCCCTGGTGGCAGGTGAGTTCAGACGTTAGACCGCCTAAGTTATCAGTAGGGGCGCAGCTTCAAAACTATCTGCCAGAGTTCAGCATTAAGGAACTTAAAGATTATCAGTGGAGGTGTGAAGGCTTTATATTATGCGTTCAGCGTTAAATTGATTTGTACAGCCTATATCCTTGAAGTCTGACCACTATTGCAAAATAGTGGTGGGTAACAAAACAGGAGGGAACGATGCTAGAAGATAATCATATTAGCCACATCCACTCCGAACTTCAGGAGGGTATGTCTTTTGCTAAATGTCGGAAATGCGGCTGCATGAAGGAAATGCTAGAAAATTTGGAAACGACCCTATCCGCAAATCTGACTGATACTACCTCGAATTTACTTAGAGATACTCAGCATTGGTTAAATCAGATGGAGCCAATTCAGTATCCCTGTATTGGCTGCGCTCATTGTTTTCCTGCCGTAGCAACTAACTCGTTCCACCAAGCCTTCCCTGAATCTGTTCAAAGCCACTTATCAGGATGTGGCTTCGAGGTACGAGAAAATGTTCTCTTTCCAGTTGCCGGAGAGTACTTTGCGCTTTGTCACGGTGAAGATTGCCCAGTCGCAATTTCAACACTTGCTAGCGTTGAGCTAGCTGAGCAACTTGCAAATATTAAACCTAAAGAACTTTGTGTGGTAGGGAAAACTGAGACAGAAAACATTGGAGTTGATAAGGTTATCAAAAATGTTGTGAGTAACCCAACGATTCGTTTTTTGTTACTAACAGGGAAAGACTCAGAGGGGCACTATAGCGGAAAAACTCTACTTGCGCTTGCTGAAAATGGAGTAGATGATCGCATGAAAGTGATTGGTTCTCCTGGTAAGCGACCATTATTAAAGAATGTCACTTACGAAGAGGTAGAAGCTTTTCAGAAGCAGGTACAAGTTGTCGATCTAATTGGCTGTGAAGATACAGAGAAAATTATTGAGAAAATGCAAGCACTCTCACAAACACAATCCTCATCCTGTGGTTGTACAAAGCAGGGTAAGAGTGATGCAATACAGTCGTCGAGCACAACTATCCTTCAAGCCAAGGAGCCTGTAAAGTTCCGGATGGATAAAACAGGTTACTTCGTAATTCTTCCACAACCTGACAAGGGCAACATTCTTGTCGAACACTATTCATACGACAACGCACTCTTGAGGGCGATTGAAGGGAAAAATGCTAGAAGCATTTATTGGGCAATCATTGAAAATGGTTGGGTGACTCAGCTAGATCATTCCGCCTATCTTGGTGAGGAGTTGGCAAAAGCAGAACTGTCGATGAAACTGGGATTTAGGTATGTTCAAGATCAGACATATTCTCACGACTTGTAATTATATATGTACGGCAGTCTAACACTGCGTTAGTGCGGACGGGCGAAAGATCTTGGTGGTGTTGCAAAGGTTATTTGCCGCCGCACAACTTTACCGTTGGGCATAGAAGGAAGGAACCATGACAGCACAAATGTCTGACATATTCATCTTCAAGGGTGAGGCTCTCCCGGACTTATGGTGATCAAGGATTACTAAGGCCAGAAAGCTGCTAATAATCTAGCTCTGAAGTTAGTCATGTTGGTAAACCCATACCCTTGTCGCTTGATTACCTTGATCCGGTTGTTGATTCCCTCCATAATGCCACTGGTCACACGATTGGCAAAATACTGACAGATTCCCTGAAGATGATTCTGGATTGTTTTCACCACATCGGTGTAGACTCTCCGAGCATCTTTCATCCATGCAACTATTTGAACCTCTTGAGCCTTTTTCTATGAGTCGAGACTGTCGTCTAAGTTTGTCTAATTCTTTGACAGCTTTCTGCATCACATGAAATCTGTCATAGACAATATGTGCTTTGGGAAATACCGGCTTGACTACCCTGGCAAATCCAGCCCAAATATCGATGCTAACCTTTTCGATATTCGGCCTCTCTTCCTCTGTCCATAGGCTTTCTAGGTATTCAGTAAGCTCTTCCGCCTTGTGAGCATCAATCACCTCAATGAGGCAATGATTCTCTAGATTGCTGATAACTGTCACATATTGATTATGCCCTTTTCGCATGCTTATCTCAATACTTTCCTCAAGATTCTGAATGAGCAACATTGTACATGTCTTCATCTCGAATACGATCAATACCCTGAGAACTATGTTTATATCATTAGACTAGATCATCTACTGGAGTTGGATGTGAAAGAGTTCCGAGTAGTCAATGTTTGTCCATAAAGTACAATCGATTAAAGCCACAAATACTTACAGCAGCGGAGTTGCAGTGTTAAAGAAAGTTAGGCTTACAGCTCTTTTGCTAGTCACCTAGCACAGGGGTAATCCCCAGAACCCTTTCGAAATGGGCTAGGGACACAACCGGTTTTGTAACAAACCCGCGTTCACTTTTGGGGTGGCGCAGCCTGCCGTAGGCATTGTTGCTACGCAACGCTAATGCTACGCGACACGTGACTGCGGAGCATTAAAGGGCTGTAAGTTGCTGAGTAATTCAGAGCAACGGGATCACCCGCCCAAAAACAGCTCTAGAACCTCAGGGTTGGTTAACAGATTGGGGCCGGTATCCTCAAAACGGTTTTCCCCCATCGACAACACATAGCCCCAGTCTGCCATACTCAGGGCTTGCTTGGCATTTTGCTCTACCATCAAGATACTGATGCCGAGCCGGTTGATATCCTGCAGAAGGGCAAAGGTTTGCTCAATAAACAGCGGGGATAGTCCAGCTGTCGGCTCATCCAACAACAACAACTGCGGCTCCACCATCAAGGCTCGCCCTATTGCCACCATTTGCCGCTGCCCTCCCGACAGGGATCCCGCCGCTTGTCGCCGTTTCTCTTTCAGGGGAGGAAATAATTCGTAAACCCGCTCCAATTGACTGGCGTAGTTATCCCGCCGAGTGAAGGCTCCCATCTCCAGGTTTTCTTGCACCGAAAGGGAAGGAAAGACATTGTTAGTTTGGGGCACAAAACAAATCCCCCGCCGCACCAATTGCTCGGCTGGCAAATGCGTGATGTCGGATCCCTGAAACAGCACCTTACCCGCTCGGATGGTGGCTAAGCCAAACAGGGATTTCAACACCGTCGATTTGCCTGCACCGTTGGGGCCGATGATCACCACGATTTGCCCCTGTTTTACCTCCAGGTGGATCCCTTTCAGGATGTCCACACCGCGATAGCCACTGTAGAGATTCTGCAGTTGCAGCAAGGTCATGGCGGGGATCCCTCCGAGGACACGGCAGAGGTGGAGGGTTGCGGCTGGCCAGTTCGTTCAGCAGCAGTCATGGATCCCAGATAAGCTTCTCGCACTTCCGGGTTTTGTTTGATGTCCTGCATGGATCCCTGGGTGAGGACCTGACCTGCTGCCATCACCACCACATGGTTACAAAGGCGAGTCACCAGATCCAGGTCATGCTCGATGATGCAGAAGGTGCAACCACGCTCCCGGTTGAGATATTCAATGAAGCTCATCAAATCTCCAAGCAGGGTACGATTCACCCCAGCGCCTGGCTCATCCAGCAAAATCACCCGCGCATCCGTCATCAGTGTTCGCCCCAGTTCCAGTAGCTTTTTTTGCCCACCAGAAAGGGTAACCGCCAGTTGATCCCGCAGATGGATCAGTTTCAGCCGTTCCAAAACTTCTTCCGCACGGGCTTGAAGCTCACTTTCCTGTCGCCTGACTCGGTGCCAGCCAAACCAGGTGGTGAATAGATTTTCCCCCACCTGCTCTGGGGGTACAACCATCAGATTTTCCAGAACGGTCATGCGGCCAAATTCCCGTGGGATTTGAAAGGTGCGCACCAAGCCGCGATGAAACAACTGATGTGGCGCTAAGCCGGTAATATCTTCTCCATCCAGCCAGATCCGCCCAGAGCTCGGTCGGATAAATCCAGCAATGATGTTGAAAAGCGTGGTTTTGCCAGCACCATTGGGGCCAATCAACCCTGTCACCTGACCGGTCTCGATTCGGAAAGAACAGTGATCCACTGCATTAATGCCGCCAAACCGTTTAGAGATGTCATCGATAACGATCACGCTACTGCCCTGGGAAAAGCACGCTACATAATGAAGTTGCCGAGTTCGCCTATTATCCTTCTCAGATCCCTTTGGGAGCAACTGCTCTTGGATTCCGCAGCCAACTCTACAAAGGTTGTTGGGATCTGGCGTATCAATTTTTGTTGAAGGAGTGGGGAACGCTTTGAGGTGAGGAAGCGTCTAGTTTGTACAATTCACACTCGGCTTTAGGGATCCCTATTGTTTTCTTCCCTCACAGGAGGTTGTTTGTTATGTCCCGCGTGAGCAAACTGACTCGGCGTGCCTTTGCCGCTGCCGCCGCTCTTACTGCTGCTGCCCTGACTACCACCCTGTTTCCCAGTGCAGCCCAACAAGCTGTCAAGATTGGGGCTTTGATGCCCCTGACCGGCGACCTGCAGGTCTTCGGTGAAAATTGCCTGAATGGTGTGAAACTGGCGATTGAGCAGATCAACGCCGCCGGAGGGATCCTGGGTGCTCCTGCAGAATTGGTGGTAGCTGACGATCAAACTGCCGCCCAACCGGCCATTGATGCGGCCCAGCGTCTGGTGACCATTGAAGGAGTGGCCGGGATCATCGGTGCTTTGGGGAGTGGTAACACCATCCCGGTGGCCACCACGGTTTCCGCCCCCAACCGGATCCCACAAATTTCTCCAGCCTCTACAGCTCCTGCCATCAGTACCCTCGACGATGATGACTTCCTGTTCCGCACCGTTCCTTCTGATGCCTACCAAGGGGTAGCATTGGCCCAGGTAACTCGGCAGGAGAATTTGGAGCGGCTAGCCATTATTTTCATCAACAACGACTATGGCCAGGGGCTTGCCGACAGCTTCACGGAAGCCTTTGAAGCTCGGGGTGGAACCATTACCAAGGCCGTCCCCTACGAACCCGGCCAAGCCTCTTATCGGGGTGAACTCTCACAATTGACCGAGGGGGATCCTGAGGCCTTGGTGTTGATCGGTTACCCAGAAAATGGTGTGGTCATCCTGCGGCAAGCACTGGAGGAGGGCTTGTTTGACCGATTCGTCTTCACGGATGGGATGCGCTCTCCCGATGTGGCCACCCAAGTGGGAGCTGATCTGCTGGAGGGATCCATTGGCGTTTCTCCGCAAGCCCTCACCGACAGCAAAACCTACCAGTTCTTTGCTGAATCCTACAAAGCAGCCTTTGGCGAATTGCCCCCTACTCCCTACATCGACACCTCCTACGATGCTGCCTTCGTACTGGCTCTAGCCATTCAAAAAGCCGGTAGTACCGATGGAACTGCTATCCGTGATGCTCTGCGGGAGGTGGCCAACCCCCCTGGAACCGAGATTCTCGCAGGCGAGTGGGAAAAAGCTGTGGATCTAATTAGCAAAGGGGAAGATATCTTCTACACCGGGGCTTCTGGCTCGATCAACTTCGACGAGAATGGTGATGTGGCTGGGACCTTTGCCCGCTGGACTTTCCAAGGAGGAACGGTGGTGGACTTAGAGGTGTTTGAGCCGGAAAGCTAATCTTCTCTTGATTACAGCCCTTTGCGCCAAGGGCACGCTAGCACGACTGTTAGTCACCTAGCACGGGGGAATCCCCTTCGCGACAGCGGTGCGGAGCACTCTAGCGCTTTCAAAATAGGGTAGGGACACAACTGTTGTTGTAGCAAAGCGGAGCATTAAAGGGCTGTATTTTGGATACAAATAGGATACAAATAGGTGAGCCTGCGAGTACAAATCTTCGCAGGCTCCTACTTCAGCATAGGGCATACGCGAACTGCATCGATCGCATCAGCGTTGCGTAGCAATTAAAAATATTAAAAATTAAGTGATGTCACTGGATCAGTAATAAGAAGTCGAGGTCAGTCGCTGCTAAAGCAGGTAGAGCAAAATAAACAGCACGATCCAAACCACATCGACAAAGTGCCAATACAGCTCGGCAGCCTCCACACCAAAGTGATGCTGAGCACTGTAGTGGCCGGGTTGAAAAGAGCGCCACAGCACCGCCAGAATAAACAACAGCCCTGCTGCCACGTGCAAACCGTGAAACCCGGTCAGGACATAGAAGGTGCTGGCAAACAGGTTCGTGGTTAGGCCAAACTCCAGATTGCTGTACTCATAGATTTGCCCTGCCAAGAAAATCGCCCCCATTAGGGCTGTAAGGGCAAACCACAGCCGCAGGCCTTTGACATCATTGGCCTTGATGGCAGGCTTAGCCTTGTGAATGACGAAACTGCTGGAGATCAAAATCAAAGTGTTGATGCCGGGCAAGAGCAATTCTCTCTCGGGTGTGCCTTCCGGAGGCCAAACTGGGGCGGTGAGGCTATAGGTTAGGTAGGCCATAAACAGCCCCAAAAACAGACAGGCTTCTGCCACCAAAAACACCAAGATACCGAATACACGATGATCGGGGTGATCAGCATGGGCAGCATTGGCCTGAATATGTTCAGTCAGCACCGTGTCAGGGGCGAGGGATCCTTGCATAGTCCGTATCCATTCGGTTCAAAAAGGGTTACCAAACACCATCAAAAGTTCAGAGATCCCATCTCGCTAAGAGTGGGGAGCTTCCGTTTCCATCAGCGCCAGTTCCCGCAGTGTTTGCAGTTGAGCGGCGAAATAGTCCAGGGTTTCCTTGCTGTGAGTGCCATAGTCATAGGGGCCGGTGAGCAAAATTGGCTCTCCATAAAAGTTTTGGTGGGGTGGGGGAGAGGTGGTCATCCACTCCAGGCTCAGGGCTTCCCAGGGGTTATCTCCAGCCTTGCGACCCGCTACCCAAGAGTAAATGGCATTGAACAGGAAGGGCAAAGTGGAAATAGCCAAGATGAAGGCCCCCACAGAGCTAATCCAGTTCAGGTCAGCAAATTGCGGATCATACTGGGCGACACGACGGGGCATGCCCATCAGGCCCAGCTTGTGCATCGGCAAAAAGCACATATTAAAGCCGACAAAAGTAAGCAGAAAATGCACCCGTCCCCAGAATTCGTTCAGCATCCGCCCCGTCATCTTCGGGAACCAATGGTAAAGGCCAGCATAAATTCCAAAGACACTGCCGCCAAACAACACGTAGTGCAGGTGAGCCACCACAAAGTAGGTGTCGTGGACATGAATATCTAAAGGCACCGAAGCAAGGATGATGCCACTCAAGCCTCCAATCACGAACATGGAAACGAAACCCATGCCAAACAACATGGCGGAGGTAAAGCGAATCTTGCCCCCCCACAGGGTAGCCAGCCAGCTAAACACCTTAATCCCCGTCGGCACGGCAATGGCCATGGTAGCAATCATAAAAAATACCCGCATCCAATCCGGGGTACCGCTGGTGAACATGTGGTGCGCCCAGACGATTAACCCCAAAAAACAGATGGCCAAGCTGGAGTAGGCAATCGCTTTGTAGGCAAAAATCGGCTTGCGGGCGTGTACCGGCAAAATCTCGGAGATCATGCCAAAAACTGGCAGGATCATAATGTAAACCGCTGGATGGGAGTAAAACCAGAACATGTGCTGGTACACCACCGGATCCCCGCCGCCGCTGGGGTTAAAAAAGGCTGTTCCAGCCAGGAGGTCAAAGCTGAGCAGGATCAAAGCCCCAGCCAAAACGGGAGTAGCGATGAGCGTCAACACCGAAGTGGCAAGCATCGCCCAACAGAAAAGGGGCATATCTTCCAGCTTCATCCCCGGCATCCGCATTTTGAGGATGGTGACGAAGAAATTCACCGCCGCCAAAATCGAAGAGGTTCCTCCCAGCAAAATGCTCAGGATCCACAGCTCTTCACCCACCTTGCCGCTGATCAAGCTCAAGGGAGGATAGGAAGTCCACCCTGCTGCCGGAGCCTCCACCAGCAAACTGACCAGCAACAGGATCCCTGTGGGGGGAATCATCCAAAAGGCCACGGCATTTAACTTGGGAAAGGCCATGTCCCGCGCCCCAATCATCAGGGGGACCAGGTAGTTGCCGAAGCCCCCCACCAAAGCAGGCACGATCCATAAAAAGATCATGATCGTGGCATGAACGGTAAATGCCCCGTTGTAGCGCTCAAACCCCAGAAAGTCCGCCTCAGGGGTGGCCAGTTCCGCTCGGACTGCCGTCGCTAACGCTCCTCCCACTAAGTAGAAGAAGAAGGTGGTGACCAAGTATTGGATCCCAATCACCTTATGGTCGGTGGAGAAGGTAAAAAAACGCCACCAGGGTTCAGAGGGCAACTCCATCTTGGCTGGGGGCGTGGAAGTAAGGTTTGGATTTTCTTGTAGCTGGGTCATGGCAAACACGCTCCTAAAGGGCGGAGACCAACATTGGGAAGAAATCCCTCACTCAAAAACAACCAAAACAACTCATTGTCTGCAGTTCCACCTAACCAGAAGACTGGGATCCGAACTGTCGGTGCAGGACGTGGATATCCTCTGGGATCCCGAGCCGGTGGTGTTGTGCTTTGGCAAAGGCGGACTCAGGTTGAACCTCTGGAGCTAGAGCCAGAGTGCTGCCGTCAGAACGAGCGGCCAAAATTTGTTCTTCCTGCCAACTGGCAAAGGCTTCTGGAGTATCCACAAACAGTTGCCCGCCCATCACCCCGTGATAAGGGCCGCACAACTCGGCGCAGACAATCGGATACTCACCCAATTTGCTTGGCACAAACTCCAGGTGGGTTTCCCGTCCAGGAATGACATCCTGCTTGAGGCGAAACTGGGGTACCCAGAAGGCATGGTTCACATCCAGGGCTGTCATATCCAGCCGAACCCGCTTGTTGAGGGGAAGGTGCAATTCACTGGCGACCAACCCCGATTCAGGATAGGTAAACACCCAAGCGTATTGCATCCCCTGGACTTGCACAACCAAGTCGGGCTGGCCCACCTCTCCACCGGAAACCACCACAGGTGTATAGGCATAGCTGGGATCCTTCGCTTCGTAGGAAGATTCTTCCATCGCCATCGCCATTCCAGAGTGGGCATGTCCGCCAGCATCGACACCGCTATTGATCGCCTGATAGACATCCAAACTGGCCACCCCTAGCCAGAGGATGATAATAGCCGGTACTGCCGTCCAGACAATTTCCAGCAACACATTGCCGTGGTCCGGTGCTCCATCTCCTTCGTCACCCCGCCGTTTGCGGTAACGAATAGCACTGTAGATCAAGACCCCCTGCACAATCAGAAAAATGCCGGTAGCAACGGTGATGGTGCTGTTGAACAGGCTGTCGAACAGAGGAGCGGAATCGGCAGCTGATGCGGGCAGAAGATGGTGGTTTTGCCCGTACCAAATACTGGCGACGGTCAGAAGGATCCCGACAGCAACCAAGATAATGTTGTTGAGCGCGCTCACGACTGCTCTTCCCCAATGCAAAGTATGTCCACCCTAACAAGTTCCCAAACGGAGCCTGACCTACCTGGGTACGACTTTTTCATTTAGCTCATAGGGGCTGCAGGCGGTTGGATAGACTTATAGATCTCTTCAGGATTGGTGACACTGGAATACCAAACTATTGGTGACACTGGAATACCAAACTCCTGTGGACTTGGAGCGGAGTGGCTCAAAGAAATTCTTAAAAAGCCTTCGTTCCCCGCAAAACCGCTTTTAGGATTCGTTACAGGGTCATCCCCCATAAAATGGCCACTGATCACCCGCAGTCGGCTCTTGCGAAACTCATCTAACCCCTTCTGTTGACTGATTTTTGGGTTTAACAACCTCCTTTTTTTCTGTGATGGATTCTTTAATTTCTCAATCTCAACCTGCCCACCGGGATCCCTTGCCCTCTGGCTTGCTTTCTCTGCGAATGGGTCAAGGGTTGCTGGGGTTGGCAGCCACCACCTGGCTGCTGATGGGCTTGGGCAGCGCCACCCGCGTCATGAATGCCGGTTTGTCCTGTCCCGATTGGCCCCTTTGCTATGGGGAAATTGTGCCCAGCCAACAGATGAACCTGCAGGTGTTTCTGGAATGGTTTCACCGCATGGTGGCTGCCGGGGTGGGACTGGCGACGTTGACGCTCATGGGGTTTGCTTGGCTGAAGCGTCGCTCTTTGCCCAGCTGGCTGCCCTGGGGCTTGAGTTTTGCCTTCGGCTTAGTTTTGGTACAAGGGATCCTCGGCGGGCTGACGGTGACCGAGCTGTTGCGCTTCGACATTGTCACGGCTCATTTGGGCACAGGTCTGTTGTTTTTTGCCACGCTGCTCACCTTAGGTTTGTTGGCATTGCCTGGCTCTGGCTCTCTGTCTCCTTCTGATTCTGTGGAACTTGAAGGGCCGAAAGAACGGGGCTCGATGGGGTATTTGGCTTGGCTTGGCTTGGGGGCTGTGTTGCTGGTGTATGGCCAGAGCCTCTTGGGGGCGTTGGTGGCTTCCCAATGGGCTTTGCATCAATGCTTTGCTTCTGGGGACTTGTGCGGCGTGATGAATAGCCATCTGCTGGGGGTAGCCCCGGCCACGATCGCGGTGTTGGCGGTTGCGGTGGGTACCGGGCTGATGCGCAACCGGATCCCAAAACGCCTGAAAGGGTTGGGTCACTCTGCCCTGGTGATTTTGTTGGCTCAGGTGGGGATCGGCATTCTCACCTATCGTTACCGGCTGCAGGTGGAACCGTTGACGGTAGCCCATCAGATGATCGGGGCGGCTTTGCTGGGCTGCCTGGTGGGGTTTACGGTGCTGGCCTGGCGGATGCAGCGCAGCGCTGACGGAGAGAGATTTTCTCCGGTAAGTCAGAAGCGGGTGGCCGTGACAGCAGAAATTACCAGCGAGTAAGTTCCATGCAGGATGTTTTCCAAGACTCTTTTCACGATCATCAATCGACTCAATCGACTCAGATCCCTTGCCAAACTCGCCATCACCAAACAGTATCTCAGGTTTTTCGCAGCTACAGTCAGCTGATCAAACCGAAAATCATTGCCCTGTTGCTGATGACCACAGCGGGGGCAATGTGGATGGCGGGCAATACCGACCCGGTCAAGTTTGTCGTCACGCTTCTGGGAGGAGGAATGGCGGCTGCGGCTGCCAACGCCATCAATATGGTGTACGACGCGGATATTGATCAGGTGATGGAGCGAACTCGCCACCGCCCCTTGCCCTCCGGTCGCATTCAAGCCCGCGATGCGCTGATCTTTGCCGGGATCCTCGCTTTCCTTTCGTTTGGGCTGCTGGCTCTGTTTACCAATCTGCTGGCTGCTGGTTTGGCCATGTCCGGGATCCTAGTGTATGTGGGGGTCTACACCCACTGGTTGAAGCGTTCTAGTACCCAGAACATTGTCATTGGGGGTGCGGCGGGTGCCATTCCCCCCTTGGTGGGCTGGGCGGCAGCCACGGGTGAACTGAGCTGGGCCGCTTGGGTGATGTTTGCCATTATCTTTTTGTGGACACCGCCCCACTTCTGGGCCTTGGCTCTGTTGAAGCAAGAGGACTATGCCCGCGCGAGGGTGCCAATGTTGCCGGTGGTGGCCGGAGAAACGCGCACGGCTCTCCAGATTCTGTTCTATGCTCTGTTGATTGTGCCGGTGAGCCTGTTGCTGGTTTACCCTTTGCAGGTGTTGGGATCCTTTTACTTGGGGGCGGCTTTTCTGCTCGGATCCCTGCTGGTTTGGAAAGCAGTGCAGTTGCTTCAGGATCCGCAAAGCCGGGAGCGGGCCGGGTCGCTGTTTGTGTTTGCCAATCTGTATTTGCTGTTGCTGTGTGGGGCCATGGGCTTGGATAGCTGGTCGTTGACCCATACCCTCTGGGGGCAAGCCATGGCATCCCTGCAGGGGATTTACACCATCTGGATGGGATCCCTAAGTTAAATCCCTCACTCCCATAGCCGCCGAATCGGGGAGCGGTGCAAGAGCTGGTGAGTTTCCCTCAATAAGTCCGGGATCTGCAACTGCTCTGGGCAGCGGGGCAGACAGTCTCCACACTCCGTACAGCAATCCGCCGTCACTCCCGGAAACCAGTGTCCGGCCTGACCAAACATGTTGTACCGGTACTGGCCAAATTCCGTCATGTCGTGGGCAAGAGCCAAATTCCGCAGGCGCAGAACCTCAGGAATGTGGATCCCTTCCGGGCAAGGTAAACAGGCGTAACACTGTGCACAGCGGGTGGTTCCCAGGTGTTCCTGTTCTCTTTCCTGCAACCGCTGCTGAACCTGCCGAAGGACATTCCCCCACCCACCTTCGGGATCCCGTAAAGCGGCCCAAGCCGTCTGCAACTCCTGTGGCTGGGTTATGCCCAAACTGAGAGTATGGATGCGGGGATCCGCCAGCAAGAAACGGTAGGCAAATTCTAAGGGGCTAAAGGGCTGGCAGACCTCTTGCAGGCGCTGCGGCGGGTGATAGAGCATCCCCCCTTTGTCAGCAGGGGAAATGATGAAAACCCCCATATCCTGCTGAGCGGCTGCCTCCAATGCGGACCGATTACGCTGTTGAAAAAAGTGATAGTGCAAATTAACAAAGTCAAAGGATCCCGTTTGGATAGCTTCCAGAATCAAATCCAGGGATCCATGGGTGGAAAAGCCGATGTGCCCTACCCAACCCTCCTTTTGGGCCTGTCGTAGAACGGGTAACCCCTCCTGCAACACCCACTGCAGATGTTCCGGTAGGTTAATGCCATGAAAGGCCAATTGATCCAGGTAATCCACCCGCAGACGGGTCAGGGATCCCTGAAGACTTTCCCTCAGTTGGTCTTGAGGCTGGGGGGTGAGTTTGGTTGTTAGGATCAACTGCTGACGGGGTACAGGCAGAGTCTGGAGGATCTCTCCCAAGAGGGACTCCGCATGACCATAGGCTTGTGCCGTTTCGATGTGATTGATCCCGGCAGCCACGGCGGCCTCGACCGTAGCTTGGGCCTGAGCAGGGGGCACATTCACCAAGCGCATACTGCCCAGAGAAAAAACGGAGATCCGCTGTTCGGTGCGCCCAAACCGACGGTAAATCATCGGGATCTGCTGTACAGAATCGTTCAGGGCTGCAGAATCATTGACCACGAACTGCTCTCCCCATTCCAAAAGGGGGCCAGAGATTCTCCCACCACATTCGGTCCCCAGTAACGGCGGCTTCCATCCAAGGTAAAAGCCACCACAATGTCGCCAGGGCTGATTTGCAACGGTTCCTCCCCTAAGCTGAGCACCAATCCCTCACTCCCCCCTTCCCCTGGAGCAAAATCCCAATGGGCGGTTTCCGGATTCAGCAGCCGTTCACCTCCCCGCAACAGAATCACCAGCCGAATCGGATAAGGTGTGCGATTGCCTACCCGAAAGGATCCCGTGCGGGCGGCAGGGGTAGTGGGTAGGGGGGGAAAACTCGGATCCAACGGGGGAGGAAGCTCCCCTTCTAATTCCAGCGGCTGTTGCGGATCTTCCAGCTGCCCCTCTACATCCTCTACAGTTTCTGGCCCTGGCTCATCCAGAGTTTGTGCCTCCAGCCGGTGGGCATTGCCACCCAGCACAACCAGGGTAGTGGCCAATAGCAGGGATCCCTGGCACAAGCGATGCCACAATGTCATGGTTTTCAGCAACCCAGGTAGACACACAAGTAAAGGAGATACCCGAAAAGACGCGACCGATTGAGCAACAGAAACCGAAAACGCACGAACCAAGGCGGACATTGGGGCTACTGCAACAACAAGGCTACACATTTACCATTTACACATTGCTGATAGGCTGGCATTTGCCTGCCGAAGGCATCTAGCACTAACGGATCGTTCAGCTACGTTAACACGTCTATGTTCAGCAGAAAGTCAGAAAAAGAAGAGAACTCTCCCTCACTCTCAGGAACTCCTGAGATGTGACCGCATCCCCCAGAGAATCCTTGACAGAGTCGTTTCAGGGATTCACTTTCCGCTGCTGCCACCCGGTTTCCCACCGTTCATATATCGTTCGCAACTGCGGATAGATCGGATCCCCCTTGAGTTGCAAATGATCCACCTCCGTTGGCTCCAGCAGCAACGCCACAAAGGTATCCGGAGGTACAGTGACCTTTTCCGGCAGCAACTCTTGTACAAAAGCTTCCGGCGGCGCAAGGTGAGCCTTAGGTTCCGGCCAAAACCACAGCAATCGCCCCTTTTCTGAGATCTGTTGCCACAGCTGTAGCCGCTGGTTTAAGGCTTGGGGATCCGGGTGATCGGCAGCAATAGCCTGCAGGGTACCGGCAATCCGAAATTGCTCACGGGTTTTGGAGAAGTACCAACAGATTTGGGCTTGGGGTCGGTGGGCGATGTGGAGGATCTTTTCACTGCGGCTATCCACCGCCATCTGGATTCGCTCGGTATTCCCCAAGAAGCCGCGAAACACCACCGTGCGGTTACGCGGATGGCCCTCGGGATCCACTGTAGCCAATTGAATGTACCGCACACTGGGATCGCTACGATTGCGATGCAGGGCTGCCTGGAGCAGGGCCCGCCACGAGGGAGTCACGACAGGGTTATCCTTCCAATCTTCCACAGGGGCTAGCCAGAGGTTTGATTGGGGGGTGGAGGAGCATCCGAAGAGCACCCTGATTCAGAGTTGGGATCCGGCTCGGTCGGATTGATGGGATGGAAATAGTGCTCCAGCCAGCCCTCTGGTGGCCCCTCAAACCGTTCCGGCACCGGTTGTTTCACCTGTAACCCGTGCAACATGGCGTTGATATAGGCATTATCCCAGCTGAAACGGCTCTCGCGGATTTTATGCCACACCGAACGGGACATCAACAGCGTCCGCTCCAAATCCTGTGCCCCGAGCTTCAGCAAAAACTCCTCCCGCTCCGGTTGGTAATCGGTGGAGGCCAAGGCTAGAGATTGCGGTGGATAGGCTTGAGTCAGCTGGGCCATTTTGGCCATTAACTCGGGGTAAAGCCAAGTGTAGGCAGGGTGAACCGTCAGTTTGGCCACATGGGGTTGCTGCCCGGTGCGATCCAGCTTCAGATTGAAGTAGCCGATGGCCGTTTTGCGCTCCGGTTCGTAGACACAGACTTCCACCCGCTCTGTGTGGCTAATGGAGCGTTTGGCTCGTTCCAAGGCCCAATCCAAGGGGTTGGTGCGAAAATCACTCACTTCGCGGTCGTAGACCTGTCGCACGTTGGCGGGCATGGATCCCGTATCCAACTGGTAGATGGCGTAGGCATCCCGATTGGTCACGGGCACCAAGTTGGGCAACTTGGGCTCGTGCTGACTCAGGGCCGCTAAAATCTCGGGCGGGATCGACCAGTAGGTGATCTGGGCTAGGGGCTGAAAGCCATTGCGTCGATAAAGGGCCATCGCCCCCTTGTTGTGGATGTTCACCTCCAGGATCCAGGTATGGGCCTCACGGAAGTGTTCCATACAGTGTTTAAGCAACCGGGATCCCACCCCTTGCCGCTGGGCAGAGCGAGCCACCGCAATGTGATCGACCCGCCAGGTGCTGCGGGAATGATTAAAGGGAGACACCTGGATCACCCCTAAAATTTTCCCCTCCAACTCCGCCACATGCACCGTAAACATGTGCTGGAAGCGATTCGGGAACAGGCTAAGGGTTTTCAGTGGCCCATACCACTGGCGCAACCGTCGTACCTGCCGACGGATGTCTACCGAGCGGCTGCCGTACTCTGCATCGAAGGCTTCGGCAAAAATCTCCTCCACCGCCTCCAGATCCCCCAGTTGGGCGGGACGAAGAATCAGCTCGGGGGTTTTGGGATCCCCATCAGATTTAACCGGGGTGTTATCCATGCCGTGTCGCAGGCGGGTGAATACTCAAAGCATAGCCTAAGCCCTCCCACTTTCTCCTACTCTCCGCTGGGAGATACCCGGTCAAGGGCACAGGGATCCCTGCCAGAGAGACTAAATTAGTCTTCGCTGGGATCCGTCCCGAATCACTTGAGGAAATTCAGCAGCCCCACCCCGATCACCATCAGCACCCAGAGGAGGGATCCCACCAAAATCACGTTTTTGCCCCGCCCCCAGTCGCTCGAGGAGCTGTAAAGCACAGGTACCACCACCAACAACAGCAAACTGTATAGCACGAGCACCAGCAGGGCAATTTGGAAAATGATCATCATCATCAGTCGGATCCCCCTATTGCAATTTTCAGTCTTGGATAAAAACTTCTGGCAGCCCCTAGTCTTTATGGCTTAGTCAGACCCAGCCAAGCGTGCGTCAGAAGCAGGATGTGATAATGCTCTGACTATACCAAAATCGGGATCCCTCTCGATGAATTTACTCAGCTGCAGACTGGATGCGGAAAGGATTGAAATCAGTGGCCACATCAAAGCAGTCTTCTCCTTCTTGCCGCTTGAGCCAGCCGGTGATGGTATAGGTCAGGGGGGTACACAGAGCCTCAACCCCACACTTAAACAGGTAATTGGAAAGGATCAAGCCCAGCAGCCCAGGAAACACCCCCCAAAAAGCGATGACCACAAACAATCCGGTATCCACTGCTTGCCCAACTAAGGTGGAGCCGATGGTTCGTGTCCACAGCCATCGCCCCTGGGTAAACACCTTCATACGTGCTAGTACATAGGCATTGGCAAAACTTCCTGCCCAGTAGGCGATTAAGCTGGCCAAGACAATGCGAGGTGTTAAGCCCAAGATTTGATCGTAGGCTTCTTGATAGGGCCAGTCGGGGGCAGCCGGCAGGGATCCCACAACCATGAAGGTGACCGACATCAGAGCTGCCGCGATAAAGCCCAACCAGATCACCCGCCGCGAGCGGGCATAGCCGTACACTTCTGTGAGAATGTCGCCAAAAATGTAGCTGAGGGGGAACAGGATGGTGCCCCCATCGAAGGTGAATGGCCCCAAGATTACAATTTTGCTGGAGGCCACATTAGAAATGAGCAACACTGCTACAAACAGGGCAGTTACCGCATCCAAATGGCGATAGGCACGCTCAGTCATCTTCACAAACTCTCTAAAGCTGACCCTTAAAAATCATCGTGATCACCCCAACAGTTTGCGAATTTGTCGCAGCTCATTGATGATCAGAGCCAATCCGCGCGTATGCCGCTCTACTTCAGTGGTCAGCTTATCAATCCGCGCCTCCAGATTCGCATTGCGGGCCTCTTGCCGGACTATGCGCTGGTTGATGCTGGAGAGCCGCGTCACCACCTCCCGTTGGATTAAGTTCTCCGTGCCCTGAATCAGCAGAGTTTCGATTGCAGTCAGCTTATTCAGTACCAGTTGGGTGTTGCTTTCGGATCCTGGCTCTGGTGCAGCCTTCGGAGTAACCTGCAGGGCCTTGCGAATTTGCGAGAGCAGGGCATCCGCCTCAAACGGTTTTTCGATGAAATCAAAGCCAATGAAGGGCTCCGGAATGCGGGAGGTCACCTGTTCTTTCAACCCCGACATCATGATCACAGGAGTGTTTTTCAGGCTGTCTTCGCGGCGAATGGCCTGTAACGTATCGTAGCCATCCATCTTCGGCATGACAAAATCCAGCAAGATGAGATCGGGATGATGCTTTTTAGCGGTTTCTATGCCCATCATGCCGTCTTTGGCCTCTAGCACCTCAAACTGATCGGCCAGAATGCTGGCCACCATCTTACGGATCATGATGCTATCGTCGATCACCAACACCGTTTTGGTTGTCATGCCAGGGGTGCTCCATCCTCCCAGTTGCTGAACCCACATAGCCTTCCTGATGAACCCCGAAAACCAAGGTCGATCATTAGGCTACTCTCCCGTCATTAGGGTACTCTCCCGTTTGGGTAGATGGGTGTGGATCATGCTTGGGCTACACAGATTTTTGTGGCGGTTGTTGCGCTCTTGCGCCCCCAACGGTTACTCCTTGTGGAGAAAGCCCTCGCTATAATCGATGTAAACAAACGTTAAGCATTCGCAATTTGCAGGGTATGAGCATGCAACTGAGCCCCGAGCTGTCACTGCCGATTCCCTCTCCCCTTGGGGAGGCGGCCTATCGCGCTTTTCAGTGGAGCAAAAACATCTTTGGCTTCGCTCATAAAGCTCTCTCCACCCAGGCTTCTGAGCTAATGCTCTCCTTGCTCAGTGACCTGCAAGCTCTCTCATCAGGAAAATCTATCCCCCCACGGGCACGAGTCGGGGTTAGTGCTGCCACGTTGCAGATTTTGCGGGCTCGATACGAGCAACTTCTGCAGGCCGATTGGCAAGATGCCGAAGCAGGGTATTACCCGCATGCTCTATTGTTTGACAACCCTTGGCTAGATTTTGCCCGCCACTACCCGGAAGTGTGGTTGGATCTGCCGCAAATTGCCCGGCGGGTTCATGGCAAGCGCTATCAAGAGTTTTCTGAGGATATTTCCACCGAAGGTTACCCGAAGTACTACCTCCAGAATTTCCACTACCAAACCAATGGCTACTTGAGCGATGACTCGGCTGAGCTGTACGACCTGCAGGTGGAGTTGTTGTTTGGCGGCACAGCGGATGCGATGCGCCGTCGGATCATTCGGCTACTGAAAGATGCTCTGGATCCCACTTTAACCAGCCCCCATATCCTCGATGTAGCCTGCGGCACAGGACGAACGCTGCGCATGTTACGGGGATCCCTGCCCAAAGCCGCCCTCTATGGGTTGGATCTTTCTGCTGCCTATCTACGCAAAGCCAACCAGCTTTTACAGGAGTTGCCGGGAGAACTGCCCCAACTGTTGCGGGCCAATGCGGAGGCCATGCCTTACGCGGATGCCACCTTCGAGGCAGTGACCAGCGTTTTTCTGTTTCATGAGTTGCCCGGCCCAGCCCGCCAAAATGTTATTCACGAGATGAGCCGGGTGGTGAAGCCGGGTGGATGGCTTGTGATCTGTGACTCGGTGCAATTGCTCGACTCCCCGGAGCTAGAGGAGACGATGGAAGCCTTTATGCACACGTTCCATGAGCCCTACTACCGCGACTACATCCGCGATGATTTAGGTGAACGGCTGCAACAGGCGGGTTGTGAGGTGTTGCGGCGAGAAACCCATTATGTGAGCACTTACACCCTGGCCCGCAAACGGTAAGAGCCAATCTAGACAAGGGGCTCTGTCGGACTGCAAGCAAGGGGATCCGATCCACAGCCATTTGTCCAGAGGATGTATAGTAGTGTTAGACGCGAAATTTGGATACAAAGCCGGGTCATACCCTGATTTGATAACCCTTGGGTGCAAGGCTGTCAGAACCTTTTCTTGTGCTTAGGCTCATGTCCTACTCAACTGGATCCCTCCGCGCTGGCATCACTGCCCTGAAGCAGGAGCGCTACCTGGAGGCGATTAATCTTCTCGAATCTTTCTGTTATTGCTGTTCGATTCAAGAGAGCGCTCCTCGCCGCTTGAGTGAGCGAAATGGCTCTCGCATGGATCCCTCGGAGTGTACTTTGGCCCAGGTTGCCCTGGTGATGGCCTACCAGCGCAGCGGTGACTTGGAGCGCTCTACTGCCCTTTGCCAGGAACTGCTGGAGCAGGGGGGGAGCAGTGAAGCGGATCTCTGGGCACAGGAATGGGCCGCACAGGCTCTTCCCACCCTGAGGCAAGCCGCCGAACACTACATGCCCCCTGAAGAGCTCATGACCCGCTTGCCCACTGTGCAGCAGTTAGAGGAATGTCAGGCTCTCTGCAGCTCCCGGGATCCAGCGCTACACCTGCTTAAATCCGCCAATTTCTAGGCTCTATGGCATTCGGGGTATGATGCGCTTTGGTCGGGGGATCCCAGCCCTATTTGCTTTCGTATGCCCTTTACCTGCACAGAAAGTATGTCCGCTGCCGAACCTGTCACCTACCATTTTGTGGCTGCCAGCCTATCTTTTTTGCGTTCTGAACCGTTAGAGGAAGTGCTAGAAGAGCGCCGTCGGTACTACGCAGAGCACAACCGTCCCATCGATTTCTTTTGGGTACCGGAACCTGCTTTTCTGGAGACTCAAGCTCTGGAGCCGGTACGAGCCAAGCTGAGCGGGGCTGTGGGGGCGGTGATTTCCACGGATGCCGATTTCATTCGCTGGTTGAGTCTGCGCCTCACTTTTGTAGAGAGGGGTTGTTTTGAGGCTCCGAGCGAGTCTATTCCGGATCCCTTACGCTCCTTGGCCCCAGCAGAAGGTTAAACCTTCGGTTTCTGGATTTTGTTTGCGGAACCTGCTGAGGAGATAAGATCGGGGCACCTCATCTTCAGCCTTGGCTGATCGTTGGTGATGGATTGGGTTTCCATCTTGGGGTAAAGGCTGAAGAGATGGGCGAGTCGCGGCGGGAGCACTATGACCTTGGAGCAACGATGGGATGGGTCGGATAGGGAGCAGGATTCCCACCCCTTGTATCCTGATCCAGAGGATTTCCCTCATCTCCAGACCCTAGAGCCGAGTTCAGAACTAGAAGATACTCCTGCTGAGCCCGACACCGCTCCGATGTCCCGTTCTCTGGAACCCAGGGATCCCGCACCAGAACCTCTGTCTGAAGAACAGTCTGAAGAGAAAGATGGGGATACGGCAAAGGGGTTTTCTAGGCCGGGGGTGGAGAATTTTTTGGCCGTCTTGCGCCAACGCAATTTTCTGTTGCTGTGGATGGGGCAGGTGTGCTCCCAGTTGGCCGATAAGGTGTTGTTGGTGTTGTTGATCGGGTTGACTTCCAATCAATTTCAGCCGCAAGGGGCCTCCATCAGTGGTTGGGTGTCGGCGATCATGCTGGCCTTTACCTTGCCGGCGATGTTGTTGGGCAGCGTGGCGGGGGTGTTTGTCGATCGCTGGCTGAAAAAAGGGGTGCTGGTTTGCTCCAACCTGGTGCGCGGGATCCTGGTGCTGCTGTTGCCACCCCTACTGTGGTTCACCGCCAATCATCAGCTTTGGCCAGGGATCCCCTTGGGATTTGCTGGACTTTTGCTGGTGAGTTTTGCTGTTTCCACCCTGACTCAGTTTTTTGCCCCAGCGGAACAGGCGACTCTGCCCTTGATCCTGCCGAAACGGGATCTGTTGGCGGCCAACTCCCTCTACACCACCACAATGATGGCTTCGGTGATCGTCGGGTTTGCGATTGGGGAACCCTTGCTAACTTTGGCGGATCATTGGGTGCGCGCTTGGCTGCCGAACTTGGAGGTAGGGCCTGAATTGCTGGTGGGAGCCGCTTATCTGTTAGCGGGATTCCTGTTGTTGCTCCTCCAGCCCCACGAGAAGTTGGAACCTCACAGTCGGGAGGCTCCTCATGTTTGGGAAGACTTAAAACTGGGGCTGCAATACATCGGGCAAATGCCAGCCATTAAAGCGGCTTTGGTACAGGTGGTGGTGCTTTACTCTCTGTTTGCAGCACTGGCGGTTTTGGCAGTACGCATGGCGGAGGTGATGGTGGAGCTGGATCCGGATCAGTTCGGGGTGTTGCTGGCTGCCGCCGGGTTGGGCATGGGAATCGGAGCCTTTTGGGTGGGGCATACGGGCCGACAGGTGAGTCGCCGTGCTTGGATTGGGCTGGGATCGGCGTTGCTTTGTGGGACCTTGGGAGCCCTTGCTTGGACGACGGACTGGTTGTTCCCCAGCTTGGGATTGATTGCCCTACTGGGCTGTGCCGGAGCCCTGGTGGCAGTGCCAATGCAAACCTTGATCCAGGAAGAAACTCCCGAACAGCTGCGGGGGAAGGTCTTTGGATTACAGAACAACGTGGCCAATATCGCCCTCAGCTTGCCGCTGGTGTTGACAGGGGTAGCGGAGACCTATTTGGGACTATCCTGGGTGTTTCTCGGGCTAGCGATTGTAGCAGGTCTGGCTGGCCTCTACACTTGGGGCCTGTTGGGTCGGAATGAAAAAGAACACGTTCTTGACCCATAAATCAAGCTTGAACACCCGTAAAACAAGTTAGGGCAGGGGGGCAGGGATCCCTTTTTGGGGTTATGGTCTGGAGTGGGATCCGACTCTGCTAGCCTTAAGAAAGGCTTCAGAATCGAGCCTCCCCTTGCAGCTTCTCCCGCTTAGCTCAATAGGGATATAGGGATAGACCCATGCACATCGCCTGGATAGGCAAGAAAAACCCCTTTTGTGGCAATGTCACCTACAGCCGCGAGGTGACCAACGGCCTCCTGGATCGGGGGCACCAGGTGAGCTTTTTTCACTTCACCCATGAAGGCCAATCCTCTGAACCCGATAAAGGGAAGGGATCCAGTGGGGATTGGCGGGCGGAATTGGATGGACGGGATGTTTCCCTGCCGTGCTTGTACAAGTCCCAGATTTATACGATTCCAGCCCCTAACGCGACCCGGGTGCTTACCCAGGCTCTGCAGGAGCTCAAGCCCGATCTGGTACATGCCTCCTTGACGATTTCTCCAATCGATTTTGTGCTGCCGGAGATCTGTGCAGAGCTGCAGCAACCTCTGGTGGCTACTTTCCATCCCGCCTTCGACCGGCGGCGACGCAACATTGCCTCCCGCACCCAACACCTGGCTTATCAGATCTATGCGCCCTCCCTGGCCAACTACGATCGCACCATTGTTTTCTCTGAAACCCAACGGGAGATTTTAATCAAGCTGGGGGTGAGGGGTGAACAGGTGGTGGTCATTCCCAATGGGGTCGATGTGGACAAATATGCTCCCGGCCCTTCTAGCTTGAAACAGCGGCTGGGTTTGCAGCGGATTTTTGTCTATCAAGGGCGGGTTTCCCCGGAGAAAAACCTTGAAGCTCTGCTCAAAGCCTGGAAGCAATCACAACTGGGGGAAAACTGCGGTCTGTTGATCTTGGGGGATGGGCCGCTGGTCAACAGCCTCAAGCCCTTTTACAACGCTCAGCACGGGATCCACTGGCTGGGGTATGTGGCTGAGGATCAACAGCGTATCGAGATCTTGCGCGGGGCCGATGTATTTATTTTGCCCTCTTTGATCGAGGGGCTATCCTTATCTCTGTTGGAGGCCATGGCCTGTGGGCTAGCTCCTGTGGCCACCGATGTAGGGGCGGATGGTGAGGTTTTGGCGGATGGGGCCGGGATCCTGCTTGATCCCGCGCGAGTGACCTCTGATCTGCAAACGTTGCTACCTTTGTTGCGGGATCAACGGGAATTTACCCAGCTCCTGGGGATGAAAGCTCGTCAACGGGTACTGGAGCGCTATACCCTTAGCCACAACATTAGTCAGGTGGAACACCTCTACCGGCAGCTTTGCCAGGGATCCCGTCAGCGACTATGACCCTTCCCAGAGCCAAGCGAATCTATCTAGATCTCTATATCTATCTAGGGAGGAAAAGGCTGCCAGCAAAGCCTTGCAGCGGACACCCCCTTAACTGATAGCTGTCGTTCGGCAAGTTCTGTGACAAAGCTTGTGGTATCTTTGCTAAGCTGTGTCGTTATGTTTTCAAGGGGTCACCCCCGGCTGAGCGGGATCCTACCCTCCTGGATCCTCAGGGCCATTTTTCCCCAACGCGGATCTCACATGGATGATCACAGCCCCAAACAGGCTCCTCCCTCACAACCCCATGTTGGGCTGTCAGAATCCCCTTGGGCAGAAAAGGTATCCGCTCAAGGTTCTGATTCAGACTTGTTTTCTGTAGGCCCGACTTCCCAGCCATTGACACCGGAAGACGACCTCGGGGATCTGCGGTCTGCTCAGGTTGGCCCGGAAGAGGATCCCACCTGCCCACCGGGCATTTCCCCTGATGTGATTGAACTGCCGGAGGTAAATCCGGCAATTGTTCCTGCTCCAACCCTGCGGGAGCGGATCGCGGAGCTGGGGAAAGAGCAACAGCGGTTGCAGAATTTGTTTGGAGCCTTGGCCTTTGCGCTGCGTTCTTTTAACAACCTGAACCAAATTCTGGAGCTGACGGCTTTTGTAGCCAGCCACCTGACGGATGCAGAAGGGGGAGCGCTGGTGCTGTTTAACCCAAATGGCACCATTCAACTGGAGCAACTGCATTGTTCTGACCTGAATCGCCGCGAGCAGATCCGGGCCGAAATGGAGCGGATTACCCAAACCCTCTCCGCCCAGGAACGTGCCACCCCAACAGAGGGATCCCTGCCTTTATCGGTTAAAATCCCTGCTCTAGAGCACCTTTTGGATGAGCGGTTGCGGCAGAAGCTGGGGCCAGACGTGCAGTTGTTTGGCACTCCTCTGTTAATTCGCAACTCGGTGCGGGGACGTTTATACGTGTTTAGTTGCCAGCCGGATTATCACTGGGATGAGCGTCGTCAACAGATGCTACGGGTGATCGCCGACCAAGCGGCAGTGGGAATCGAGAATGCTGAACTGACAGCGGCCCTCCGCCGCAAAGTGGCCCTGGAAAAAGAAATGGAGATTGGCTCCTACATCCAAACGCAGTTGTTACCCCGCAAATACCCACAGGTGGAGGGTCTTCAATTGGCGGCCCGTTGCCGTGTTGCCAGCAAGGTGGGGGGAGATTACTACGATTTCATTCTCATTCCCACCGAGGGATCCCCGGCAAACCCCGAGACGGGTTCTCAAACCGGATCTCGATCTCCCGAAGAGACAGAAGCGTTTCGCCTGGCCATTGTCATTGGGGATGTCATGGGCAAAGGGGTACCGGCTGGCATGTTAATGAGCATGACCCGAGCGATGGTGCGGGCTGAGGCCCTGAACCGGCATTCACCGGCGCGGGTGCTCCAACGCCTCAATCGAGCCATGTTTAGCGATCTGGAAAACTCCAATCGTTTCATCAGCCTGTTCTACTCTGAGTACGATCCCCGTTCCCATCGCCTCTGTTTTAGTAACGCTGCCCACAACCCCACCCTGTGGTGGCAGGCCCGTACTCAGCAAATTCAGGCCCTCGACACAGAGGGGGCTTTGATTGGATTGGAAAGCCACAGCCACTACTCCGAAAGCTGTGTGCAACTGCAACCGGGAGATGTGGTAGTCTACTACACCGATGGCTACACGGAGGCGGCCAATACCCGCGGCGAACGTCTGGAAACCACTGGACTGATGGAAGCCATCCAGCGGGCAGCCCGCCGCTACGACTCTCCCCAAGACATCCTGGAAAGCCTATTTGAGCAAATGGATGCCTTCCGAGGCCGTCAGGGATCCCGCCTTGCTCGGATCCCCCCCCAAGATCCTGAACTGCTGCTGCAAGGGGACATTCTGCAAGAGGACATTTATATGCGGCCGGAGTCTGTGGACGATACAACTTTGGTGGTGTTGAAGTTACTGCCGGATCCCGCTGAAAATTAGCTACGAATTGCGAAACTGAGGGTACGCTCTAGCTAGTATGGCTGTCTAATTTACTCCGCGAGGCACAACCATGAATTCCTCCTCTGCTTTTTCTGAGACCCACTCTGCTTTGCTGCCCGCGCCTGCCACCCTACAAACGGAAATGGTGGTGGGTCAGGTGTTTCGCCAAGATGTCCTGGGAGATATCAGTAAAGGCTGGAACCATTTTGTCGAATCGGGGCAAATCTGGGCAGCCCTGATTGGGATTGTCGTGGGCTATATGCTTAAGAGCATTACCAGTTCCCACTAAGTCCCTATCGGGAAAGAGTTTGTCGGGTATCGAGCCCTAGAGGGGCATCGGGGTGTGGTAGCATCATGCCCGGTTTGTGTTGTTTTGGGTTTGCTTAAATTCTTCTGAGACTGTCATCGAGTCTTGGGGCTCTTGTTCTTGCTTTTATCCCAATAGGTCTTTTGCCTGGTGACCAATATTTCCCCGAATGCGTCGATTTCCGATTCGACTCCCACTCCTGCCCCCCGTCCCTGGAGCCAGCGCTTTGAGGGATCCCTGCACCCTGCCATCGCCCGCTTCAATGCCAGTATTGGCTTCGATATCCGTCTGCTCCCCTACGACTTGGCCGGATCCCTAGCCCATGTGCAGATGTTGGGGGCTTGTGGCATTTTGACCCCGCAGGAAGCTGAGCAAATTCGGCGGGGGTTGGAACAGATCCGCCAGGAAGTGGAAGCCGGAACCTTTCAGCCGGATCCCGATGCGGAGGATGTCCACTACGCCGTGGAGCATCGCCTGGTGGCCCTTGTGGGGGAGGTGGGGAAAAAACTGCACACAGGACGGTCACGCAATGACCAAGTGGCTACCGATCTGCGCCTTTATCTGCGGGATCAGATCGATCGCATCCGCACATCCCTCTGGCAGTTGCGGGGGGTGCTGCTGCACTTGGCCGGCCAACACATCGAGACGATCCTACCGGGATACACCCACTTGCAACGGGCCCAACCCGTCAGCCTGGCCCACCACCTCCTGGCTTACGAAGAAATGCTCTGGAGAGACTGGCAACGCCTAGGCCGGGTGCGGGAGCAGGTGAATGTCTGTCCTCTCGGATCGGGGGCCTTAGCGGGTACCCCTTTGCCCATCGATCGGCAGCTAACAGCTCATCTGCTGGGATTTGAGCGGATTAGCGCCAACAGCTTGGATGCGGTCAGCGACCGAGATTATCTGGTGGAGTTTCACGCAGCGGCCAGCTTGATTCTGGTTCACCTCAGCCGCCTCTCCGAAGAAATGGTGCTGTGGGCTTCCCAGGAGTTTCGCTTTGTCACCCTCACCGATGCCTGTGCTACCGGCTCCAGCCTCATGCCCCAGAAGAAAAACCCCGATGTGCCGGAGTTGGTGCGGGGGAAAGCAGGGCGGGTGTTTGGCCATTTGCAGGCGCTGTTGGTCACCCTGAAAGGTCTGCCACTGGCCTATAACAAGGATTTACAAGAAGACAAAGAGGGGCTGTTCGACACCGTTGATACCCTGGGATCCTGTTTGGAGGCAATGACGATCCTGCTGCAGGAAGGGATCCAATTTCAGCCGCAACGGATGGCAGAAGCGGTTGGGGAAGATTTCTCCAATGCTACCGACGTGGCGGATTACTTGGTGCGCCGAGGGATCCCCTTTCGAACTGCTCATGATTTGGTGGGCCAGATTGTGCGCGTTTGTTTGGCGGAAGGGATTGTCCTGCGGGATTTGAACCTGGAGCGGTGGAAGCAGTTTCACCCGGCCTTTGAGGAGGATATTTTCGCCGCTATCGATCCGCAACAGGTGGTGGCGGCCCGTCTCAGTACCGGAGGAACCGGGTTTGCGGTTGTGCGCCAGGCTTTGCAGCAGGCTCAGGCTCGACACGAACATCCAGAACAGTCCGATGAACCTGGAGAAAGCTGAACGGTAAGGAGATCTCTGACCCTTGGAATCTTCACGATAGAGTGTGCCATCCTGAAGATCCGCGGATTCAGCGCAACTGCGAAAGTTTAGCTGAGTTGTCCTTACGCTGTGGGTGCTCCTCCCATGTTGGATAACCTCACCACCCGCGTTCTAGAAAATGCTGCCAAGCGTCGGTGGCGGGAACGAGCCTACAGTCGTTTTTTACAAGACTGGCGCCGGCAGGTGGTGCTGCTCAGACGACAACGAGCGGGGGAATTTGGCCCACCCCTAGGGGATCCCTCCTGTACATTTAGTGCCCAATCCGTTTGGTTGCGCTGTGCAGTCAACCCTCAGGGGCCCTGCCAGGGCTGCATCCATTACCTCTCAAGGATCCCAAAAGAACCCGATTGACCCCCTCAAATCGGGGGAGAACCTGTAATGGGTCATCCGGCCAAGTGATGGAGAATGGCGGATCCCAGACCAATTTGTGTCAGAATGAAAGAACGGTAATTCCATCGGCAAAGGCGAGATTGATGGTCCTTCATCTCCTGGCAGAACACATTCGCACCATTCGCCAGCACGGCGAGCAAGCCTTTCCCTACGAGGGCTGTGGGATTTTGATCGGCGAGATCCAAGCGGGCGACAAGCTCATTCATGAGCTGTGGTCAGTGACCAACACCTGGGATCAGGCGGAAAATCCCTTGGCCGATGGGGAATCTAGCAACCGCCGCTTTTTAATTGATCCGGCGGATTTTAAGCGGGCCAACGACCATGCGGTGCGCAAGGGCCTAGGGATCCTCGGTACCTACCACTCCCACCCCAACCATCCAGCTGTCCCCTCCGAATTTGATCGGCAACATGCTTTTCCCTGGGGGTTTTCCTGTGTGATCGTCAGTGTTCAAAATGGTAAGGCAGAAGAGGTGGTCAGTTGGATCCTGGATGAACAGGATCAACCGCAACGGGAGCCGATGCAAGTGTTAGAGCAAGTTCAGCTCCCCTCGATCCCGGCTTTTGCTGGATAGCTCCCTTTCGAATTCAGGAACTACAGCCCTTTGCCTCCAGGGCAGGCTAGAGTACTGTTCTACAATCTTGACAAGAACACAAGTACTGTAGTAAAGAACCCGCGCAAGAGCTGTATTTTCTGAATCTTGGCCTCTGAAGATGAATTGAGATCCTTACCTACCTATGGCAACCAAAATTCTCATCCCCTCCCCCTTGCGGCCTTATACCGACAATCAGGAAGCTGTCGAGATCGACGGCAGCAACGTTGGTGAAGTGATGAGCAATCTCATTGCTCGCTATGCCGATCTCAAGCGCCACCTTTACACCGAAGATGGCAAGCTACGCAATTTCGTCAATGTTTATTTGAATGACGAAGATGTGCGGGATTTGGCCGAAGGAGACAACACTCCCGTTGGAGAAAAAGCCACCATTAGCATTGTTCCTGCTATCGCCGGAGGGTTTTGAGCATGTTGAACCTAGACACCAGCCAAGTTAGCCTTTCCCGCGAGGAAATGGAGCGCTTCTCTCGGCATTTGATTCTGCCAGAGGTGGGTTTGGAAGGACAGAAGAGGCTCAAGGCGGGCAAAGTTCTCTGCATTGGCACCGGTGGATTGGGATCCCCATTGTTGCTCTACCTAGCGGCGGCTGGAGTTGGGCGGATTGGCCTCGTGGATTTTGATGTGGTGGATGTGTCCAACCTGCAGCGGCAGGTGATCCATGGCACTTCCTGGGTGGGCAAGCCAAAGGTGGAATCGGCTAAGAACCGCATCCTGGAGATCAATCCCTATTGCCAGGTGGATGTACACGAAACCGCCCTCAAGTCTCACAATGCCTTGGAGCTCTTTGCTGACTACGATGTGATTGTGGATGGTACCGATAACTTCCCCACCCGTTATTTGGTCAATGATGCCTGTGTCTTGACGGGCAAACCCAATGTTTATGGCTCAATCTTCCGCTTTGAGGGACAGGCCACCGTCTTTAACTACGAAGATGGCCCTAATTACCGCGATCTCTACCCTGAGCCACCTCCACCGGGATTGGTGCCCTCCTGCGCTGAGGGGGGCGTCTTAGGGATCCTCCCCGGCATTATTGGTGTGATCCAAGCCACGGAAACGGTGAAGATCCTCCTTGGTGTTGGCAATACCCTGAGCGGACGTTTGCTGCTCTACGATGCTCTGAAAATGAGCTTCCGGGAGCTGAAGCTGCGCAAAAATCCGGCCACTCCCCCGATCACAGAACTGATCGATTACGAGCAATTCTGCGGGATCCCGCAGGCCCAGGCAGCAGAACAGGCCAACCAATCGGAAATAGTCGAGATTACGGTTGCTGAGCTCAAGGCTCGCATCGATGCTCAAAAGGATTTTGTGTTGATCGATGTGCGTAACCCTAATGAATGGGAGATTGGCCGTATTCCAGGTGCCCAGTTAATTCCGTTACCCCAAATTGAAAATGGCGATGGAGTAGAACAAGTGCGACAACTGGTAAACGGCTCGGAGTTGATTGTCCACTGTAAGAGTGGGATGCGCTCCGCCAAAGCCTTAGGGATTTTGCAAGCCGCTGGGATCCAAGGGAAAAACCTCAAGGGAGGAATCCTCGCCTGGGCAGAAGCCTATGATCCTTCCATTCCGAAATACTAAAGTAGCTGGGCGCAATTAAGGAAGCGAAAATACGGTGAAGCCAGAACGCAAAGGATACAACTGGACATCCTGACTCAACAAATTTTACATTTGTTTAATGAATACTCTGCTCGCAGAACATCAACGGGATTCCGATGAAACTACAGGTGCTTTGCTCAATGGTGGTGGCTGGGATTCTCGGGTCAGCAACGTTGGCAGGGTTGGGCCTGGGTCAACAGGGTACCCCACAATCCACATCAGCTCCATCAGCAGAGCGTGCCGAGGCGGCTGTAGAACCCCCCTTACCCCCCCGCATCGGTGCCTTGGGTCGGATCGAGCCAGAAGGGGAGGTCTTGCGCATTGCTGGCCCTCCTGGAGAGCGGGTGGGGGAGCTGTTGGTGGCGGAAGGGGATAAGGTGGTTGCAGGACAGGTGGTGGCCCGTCTGGAGAGTTATGCGGAGCGGGCAGCCGAACGAGAGTACGCAGCAGCCCAATTGCAGGAGGCCCGTACCCGACTGGAGGCGGAGACCCGTTTTAGTCAGGCCCAAATCCAAGAGGCTCGCACCCGAGTCAGCCAGCTGGATCAACCCCAACTGATGCAGATTCGCGCCCAAGAGGCTGTTGTGGAACGGATTCAGGCTGAACTGGCGGATGCAGAGGCCAACCTGGCCCGCTTCCAAGCCCTTTGGCAGGAGGGAGCGGTCTCCCAGCAGGAGCTAGACCAGCGCTCTCTAGTCCTACGACAACGACAGGAGGAACTGCGCTCAGCTCAGGCCACCCTGACTCAACTGCAAACGGCTCGCACCCAAGATCTGCTTAATGCTCAGGCCCACGTCCAAGCCGCCGAAGCCCAACTCAACTTGGCCCAAGCCCAAGTGCAACTGGGATCCCTGGCCCGTAACCTGGAGTTGGCCGAGGCCCGCCTAGAACGCACCCTGATCCGTTCCCCCCGAGATGGCCAAGTGCTGAGAATCCATACCCGCCCTGGAGAGGCAATTGGCAATGATGGCATCCTCGACCTGGGTAATACTGACCAGATGATGGTGGTGGCAGAAGTCTACGAAACCGACATTTTGCGCATTCAATCGGGGCAACAGGCCACCATTCGCAACCGCGCCTTAACGGAAGAACTGCGGGGTCAGGTGGAGCGCGTTGGGCTGCAAATCCGCAAAAAGGATGTCTTAAATACCGATCCGGCTGCTGATGTGGATGCTCGTGTGGTGGAGGTGCACATTCGTCTCGACCCGCAAAGTAGCGAGCGGGTGGCAGGGCTGACCAACCTGCAGGTGGATGTAGCAATTGACGTGGAGGGGTAAACACAATAGATGTACTCCCTTTTAAGTCTTGCTTTCATTCGCCCCAAAATCCCTCTGGCTTGGCTACAACTGACGCGGGAAAAGATCCGCCTTCTAGTTGCTTTGGCTGGAATTGCCTTTGCCTGCATTTTGATGTTCATGCAGCTGGGTTTTCGGGATAGCTTGCTAGAAAGTGCTATTCGCTTTCATGTGGCCTTGCGGGGCGACATTTTCTTGGTCAGTCCCCAATCCAATGCCCTGATTGCTATGAACACCTTTTCGCAGCGGCGGCTCTATCAAGCGCTTGGCTTTGAGGGGGTCCAGTCTGTCTCACCGGTCTATGTCAGTTTTGCCCTTTGGAAAAACCCGGAAACCCGTCGTACTCGCAGCATCTTTGTGGTGGGAGTGGATCCCTCCGCGGATTTACTGGATTTGCCGCAACTAACCCCCGCCAAGCTGGAGGAGATTAAAAAAGCCGATGTCGTGCTGTTTGATCGCAGCTCTCGGACAGAATTTGGCCCGATTGCAGAGTGGTTTGAGGCCGGGCGAGAGGTCATTACCGAAGTGGGCAATCGGCGGGTCACTGTGGGCGGCTTGTTTCAGATGGGGGCAACCTTTGGAGCCGATGGCACCATCCTCACCAGCGACCTGAATTTCTTACGTCTTTTTCCCAGTCGAGCACGGGGCTTGGTGGATATTGGCGTGGTGCAGTTGCAACCAGGGGTGGATCCGGAGCCAATTTTGCAACAGATGCGGGCTCTGCTGCCGGAGGATGTGCGGGTGCTCTCGCGGACTGAGTTTATCGACATGGAGAAAACCTACTGGGAGGAAGGCACGGCGATTGGCTTCATTTTCGGCCTCGGTGTGGGTATGGGGTTCATCGTCGGTATTGTCATCGTTTATCAGATCCTCTATACCGATGTGTCGGATCATCTGGCGGAATATGCCACCCTCAAGGCGATGGGCTACACCGATGGCTATCTGCTGGGGGTGGTGTTTCAAGAGGCCCTCTTCTTGGCGGGCTTAGGGTACATTCCAGCGTTTGCCCTGTCGATTTTGCTCTACGATTTGACGGCCAATGCCACGTTGCTACCGGTTGCCATGAGCCTGAATCGTGCTGCGTTGGTGCTAGGTTTGGCGGTGACGATGTGTTTTATTTCGGGGGCCATTGCAGTGCGGCGATTGCGAGCGGCGGATCCAGCAGATATTTTTTGACAGATTCTCCGGGTTGTTTTTTGTTGTGTTATCGAGAGGGATCCCTGTTTAACTATGCTCACATCTTTGCTCACTCAACCCTCTACCCCCACCCTAATTTCCGCCACCGAACCTGTTTTGCAGGTGGAGGGGTTGAACCACTATTTCGGGGAGGGATCCCTGCGCAAGCAAATCCTGTTTGACATCAATCTCACCCTCCACTCTGGGGAAATTGTCCTGATGACCGGCCCATCGGGATCCGGCAAAAGCACTCTGCTGACGTTGGTGGGGGCTTTGCGTTCTGTGCAAGAGGGCAGCCTGCGGGTGATGGGGCAAGAGCTGCGGGGAGCGAAGCAGGCTACCTTAGTTCAAGTGCGCAAACAGATTGGGTACATCTTTCAAGCCCATAACCTGCTCAAATGCCTAACGGCCGTACAAAATGTGCAGATGTCGCTGGAACTACACAACGGCCTCTCTCCCCAGCAGATCCGGCAACGGGCGGAGGAGATGCTAGCGGCAGTGGGCTTGGCAGATCGCACTCACTACTACCCAGAAAAGCTCTCGGGTGGGCAAAAACAACGGGTGGCGATTGCCCGGGCTTTGGTTAGTCACCCCAAATTGGTCTTGGCCGATGAACCCACAGCAGCTCTGGATAGCAAATCCGGTCGAGAAGTGGTGACTCTCATGGAGAGGCTGGCCCGGGAACAAGGTTGTGCAATTTTAATGGTGACTCACGATAACCGCATTCTCGATATAGCAGACCGGGTGTTGCACCTAGAAGATGGCCGCTTAGAGAGCCATTCAATTCCATGACCTGAGTGACCCAAGGGCTTCAACACCCTGAGTGTCGGCGGTACCAATCGATGGTGCGCTGCAGACCCTCCCGCAGACTGACCTTGGCCACAAACCCCATCGCCTCGCGCGCCTTAGACACATCCAAACAGCGGCGGGGTTGACCGTTGGGTTTATCGGGTTGCCAGCGAATCTCCCCCTGAAAACCCATCAACTCACAGATGAGGGTAATCAGATCCCGAATGGAAATCTCCTCGCCAGTACCCAAATTCAGGGGATCCGCCCCGTTGTAGAGCTGACTGGCCATGACAATCCCACGAGCGGCATCTTCGGCATAGAAAAACTCGCGGGTGGGGCTGCCATCTCCCCACACCTCGACATAGTCTCGCCCCTGCACCTGCGCCTCATGTACTTTGCGAATCAACGCCGGAATAACGTGGGAACTGGCAGGGTCAAAGTTATCCATAGGGCCGTAGAGATTAACCGGCAACAGGTAAATGCCGTTGAAACCGTATTGCTGCCGATAAGCCTGTAACTGCACCAGCAGGGCTTTTTTGGCGATTCCATAGGGAGCATTGGTCTCTTCTGGGTAACCGTTCCACAGGTCTTCTTCTTTGAAGGGAACGGATGTGAACTTGGGATAGGCGCAGATCGTGCCGACACACACGAATTTCTCCACCCCCGCCTGATAGGCAGCATGGATCAACTGGGATCCCATGATCAAATTGTCGTAGAACAGCTCGGCAGGCTTGGCTTGGTTGAGTCCAATCCCACCCACATGAGCTGCCAAATGGATCACCAGGTCTTGTCCCCGTACCACCTCCTGACACACCTCTAAGCGGCGCAGGTCATGGGTTTGGGAGCGAGGGATCCGCACCTGTTCTGGCTTCACCCCCAGCACTTGCAACTGTTCCATCACATGTTTGCCCAAAAAGCCGCTACCCCCGGTGAGCAAAATTCGCTTTTGGCTGAGATCGAGGCAGGTAGAGGGCGTGTTTGGCATCATGGTTCTGGGGAAGAAAACGCTACTTTATTATCCCAACCTTTGCCGCTTGCCTGAAGGAAGTTTTGCTCTGGTATCCTCTAGCACCTATGGGACCAGTCGCCAGCTGAGCCATTATCAAGTCAAATTACTTAGAACCTAGAACTGCCGCGCTTTTGCCTTCACAGTAGGGATGGGTAGGACTAACCACTAAGCGGTAGATTTCAGGCAGACGCCAAAAAGTTTCCCGAAACCACTGCCTCAAGCTCCCCTTCTTTAGTTTCCAGTTTCTGTTCTAGTTTCTGAGAGCCTGGGTATAAGGGGTGCGATTGTAACGGGCAAGGGCCACTGCAATACCCAAAGCGATAATACCAGCAACGAGCAGAGTTGCAGGAGATGCTCCTAGGTTTTCAAAATACTGGGTATAAAAATGGATCGCCCCAAAGACAGACAAGGCATTGACTGCCCAGCGGCGGTTTTGACGTGCTGCCCAAATCGTTGTTCCCAGCAAAGCAATAGCCCAAGCCCAAGCAAAAAACCAATCGGGGATAAGACTAGGACCATCAAGGCTCCAGCTCTCGTTTCGAAGCCAGAGAGAGTCACCCCACAGGGATCCAACCCAAAAGCCAAAGTTGACCAAAAATAAGGAAGTCCGAGAAACAGCGATCGCCAGGTGGGAATAGTCTGCGGGCAGTCTGAAGGAGAAAAAATAAGCGCCCCAACCCAAGGCACTAAACAGGATCACCGTAATCAAGGGTTGGCGAATCACGAGAAAATAGCTGGCATAGCCGTACATTGCCATCGCCCCTACCGTTGCCGAAAGCGCCAGAGTCGCGATGATAATTAGTAGGGTTCGTTTTGTCAAAATTCCCCCCACCGCACAAAATATCATCACCAGCAAAAAGCCGACAACACTACCCTGGGTAATGGCTAAAATACCGCCACTCACCATTAATGTGCCAACAAGCAATAAAATGGTGCCCAATATACCCCAATTTTTGGTATATTTGGTTTGAAAGAAAACACCCGTGACTGACAATATCAAACCAAGGGTGATTGCTGTCCCGGTAGATGGCAACAGAGCCATAGCTCCCAATGTTGCTGCAATTACACCAAAACTAATCAAAATATTAAAGGCCAGAGAGCCAGTGTCCTCAGTTGCGAAAGATTTAAGACGGTTGTATTCGTCTTGGTCAATACGACCTTCCGCCAAGAGCTTGTCGATATCAATTGTGATTTTCATACTCTACTTTCCCCAAGCTGCTTACCCTTTGACACCTAGAGCCTGACAACTGAGTGCCCATGAACATGAGACCAATAATCCACAATTTCACAAAGACTATTTCAGAATACTATATCCAAAATCCTGAAAAAGAAAATCAATAATGACAAAGACTTGTAAAATTAGGGTCACTCAACCGCCTCAGAGTTTTGATGGATAAAGAGTGTTCTTGACTGTCTCATCACAGATGGATTATGAATCGTTAATTCCTGCCCCACAGTGACCGGATCCCGATGATACAATAGTGTCCCATTCTTGCCGCTGTCTTCAAAAGAAGGGAGCACTTTGATTAATGGCTTTGTTGCAGATCAAAAGGGGCCAAGCTCCTCCCTCTGTCCTAGATATTTTCAGTAGGGCGTGATTTTTCGTTCGGACTTTCGGACTGATGAGAAACGGAAGGGGTGGGATTCGAACCCACGGTGACCTTGCAGCCACAACGCTTTTCGAGAGCGCCACAATCAACCACTCTGCCACCCTTCCAGGGCAAACTCAGCCTAACCGATTTTAAGGCTAAAGGGAGTCTCCCGTCTGGTCACAATCCCCCCTATGGGTTCCAGTTGATGAGATCATGGGAAGTATGGCTGCCCTTTCCATTCACCACTTCCGCCAGGCTAAACAGGATGGCCAACCTCTGGTTGCCCTCACGGCTGCCGACTATGCTACTGCTCAGATTTTGGATAAGGCAGGGATCGACTTGATCCTGGTGGGTGATAGTCTAGCCATGACCAGTTTGGGCTATACCAGCACCTTACCCCTCACCCTGGAAGCGATGCTGCACCATGCCCAGGCGGTACGCCGTGGGGTAGAGAGAGCTTTTTTGGTGGCAGATTTGCCCTTCATGACCTACCAAGTTCAAAAAGAACAGGCCCTCCTCTCCGCAGGCCGGTTGATGAAAGAGGCGGGGGTGAATGGAGTCAAGCTGGAGGGGGGCTACCCCGATATGGTGGAAACGGTGGCCTTTTTGGTGCAGCGGGGCATCCCGGTCTTGGGGCATATTGGACTCACCCCACAGGCCAAACATCAACTGGGGGGCTATCGTCAGCAGGGGAAAACCTCTCCAGAAGCAGAGCGATTGCGCCAGGAAGCCCTGAACCTAGAACAAGCGGGAGCATTTGCCCTGGTTTTGGAACACATGCCCGCGGAATTGGCTGCCCAAATTTCAGAACAGGTCGGGATCCCCACCTTGGGAATTGGCGCTGGGCCAGATTGTGATGGACAAATCCTGGTTACCCACGATCTGCTGGGGCTGAGCGAGCGGATCCCACCCTTTGCCAAAGCCTATACCAACTTGCGGCAAACCATTTTGGAAGCGGTGCAAGCTTTTGTTGTCGAGGTGCAAAAAGGAGCTTTCCCTCCCAGCTAGAGAATTTCACCCCTTAAAGTCAGGGCAATTGATCAATGAGTATGCCAATGGCCATCGGTTTCCAGCTACTTAGATAACCTGCGTTCACTTTAGGGATGCGGAGCATTAAAGGGCTGTAGAACCAATAGCTGGGCCTTTTATCATGCTCTGCACAACCCAGAGGGTCATTTTGTGGCTTACAAGGCTGCCATTGCCGGAGTCCCTTTGATTTTGGTTGATTTGGGTTCCGCTTGCCTACACCGCCAGAGGAAGTATTGGCACAGATCGGGATCCCTCCACACACCACAAGGCCTCCGGGGGCAAATGGATCCACACCACTTGCCCTACCCCAAACCCCTGATGTGGAGCCACCCATGCCTGAAGTAATCCCAAGGCTGTTTGCACAGTCAGTCGCCGCTGAGTACCTGTAAAGCGTTCTGAGATCACTTCAGCTCTGCAGACATTGTGGGGAAAAGTGGGCGGATGAGAAAACACCTGGATCTGTTCCGGCCGGATGGTCAGCCGCACCTTCCCCTGTTGGGGCACAGCCCCATAAAAAAGACGGATCCCTTCCCCTACCCATAGCTCATGGTGATCCGCTTGGGCATCGAAGAAATTCACCCCACCAAAAAAGCGGGCAATGCGTTCCGAGGCCGGTTGCTGATAAAACTCCGCCGGGGATCCCACTTGGTGCAGTTGTCCCTCAAACATCAGCCCAATGCGTTGGGCCATAGCAGTGGCTTCGGCTTGGTCGTGGGTCACCAACACCGTCGTCACACCGGATTCTGCTTGCAAATCCAAAATGAGATTCTGCATCTCCTGGCGCAGGTTGGCATCCAACGCCGAAAGCGGCTCATCCAAAAGCAGCAGTTTGGGTTGGATCACCAAGGCTCTGGCTAGGGCTACCCGTTGAGCCTGTCCCCCTGAGAGTTGGGCCGGACGACGGTGGGCAAATCCGGCCAGTTGTACCCGTTCCAACATGCGTAACGCCTGAGCTTCCCGTTCTGCTTTGGGGATACGGCGCATTTTTAGGCCAAAGGCAACATTCTCTCCGACACTCATGTGGGGAAATAGACGACTGTACTGAGAGAGCAACGTGACGCCACGCCGTTCAGGCGGCAAGGGGTTCAGCAGGATGCCATCCAGCCAAATCTCGCCAGGATAAGGAACCGGATCCGGCTCCAACAACCCGGCAATTAGGTTGAGGGTCGTGGATTTGCCGCAGCCAGACGGCCCAAGCAAAGCGAAGATCTCCCCTGCTGCCACCGTCAAAGACAAATCCTTTAGGGCTGGGATCCCCTGTCTGTGGAAGCATTTGCTGAGATGACGAAGAACCAGATGGCTCATACCCAGAACCCATTGAGACTGCTGGAGACTGGAATGAATATCCAGACTATCAGGGGAAAAGGGATCTCTGTCTGAAGAACGGATGAGAATTGTCTGAGAAGGAGAAGAGAATTAAACTGCACCCACGGTTTCTTTCTCTGCCTGAGCTTCTAGGTGGGCTTGCCGCAACTGCTCCACCAACTCGGCTCGCCGCTCATACAAGCGCTTCAAAGGGCGGGGATCCCGTTTGGAAAGGACATAGGCGGTCAGTAGCGGCATGGCAATGGTGGAATCGCTATAGACCACAATCGTGTCCGGTAACTTATCCGGATCGACTTTGCCCCAAGACACTGCCTCAGAAGGGGTTGCCCCAGACAGACCGCCCGTATCCGGTCGTGCATCGGTCACTTGCAGGAAAAAGTCGTGTCCCTTTTCTTCAATGCCCAGCACCTCCTGAATTTGCGGCTCCGTTTGCAGCATGAAGTTCTTCGGGGATCCCCCACCCAAGATCCAGACGGCACTGGCCCCTCCGCTGCGCTTTGCCTCCAGTACAATCGCCGCCGTCTCATTCACATCCAAAGACACATCGATCACCGGCCCGCGCCCTTGCAACGCCAAAGCCGCCACATTCATACCAATGGAGCTATCCCCAGGGCTGGAGGTGTAGACGGGTACCCCATACCGATAGGCTGCTGCCAGCAGGGAGCGATCCTTCAAGCCCAAGGCTTCTTCCCGAGCGGCGATGTACTTGCCACAGAGGTGATGAAATTCAGCGGATCCCATGCGGCGGTCGAACTCCGGTGCCTGCATGACTTGGCGAAAGAAGGCATCCGTAGAAAGCAGCACATCATAGTCGAAGAAAATATCGTAGATGCGCACCACCCCCTCTTCCCGCAGCACCACGTCACTGATGTCGGGGCGACCGCGGTGCAAATCCAGGCCAATGCCAAAGTGGGTATCGTGATAGAGATTGGCCCCAGTAGAGACGATCCAGTCGACAAAGCCCGCCTGCATCAGAGGGATCACAGCTGCAATGCCCAATCCTGCCGGCGTGAGTGCCCCAGTTAGGCTTAGCCCCACCGTTACTCCCGGCTGCAACATCCGCTCCACCAAGAGCTGACAGGCTTCTCGCAAGCGCCCGGAGTTGTAGGAGAGAAAGGTTTGATCGATTAGGTCGGTAAGAGGGATCCCGGCATAAATTGGCTGGGGGTCGATCTTACGCCCACGCAGAAACCGTTTTGAGGAACCCTCATCCTTGGCAGACATCTTGGATCTCTCCTTCGGTAGATTGGGTGAGAATGGGTACCCCTGAGTTGGGGCAACCTTTCTATATTGCCATTGCTATTGCCATTGCTATCGCCCTTACCTTGACGGGATAGGGGTTGCCCCTTACGATTGACAGTACCAGGATTGGCCCCATCCAAAGAGCCAGGTTAACGCAACCACAGCCAGGTGAACCCAAGAGTGAGCATCGTCAAGGGCAAGCCAAAACGGAGATGCTCTCCAAACGTGAGGGTGTAGCCTTTTTTGGCTGCTGCCTCGACTGTGATCAAATTGGCCACTGCGCCAAACAGGGTGAGATTGCCCGCCAAAGTGGATCCCGCAGCCAGCAGCAACCATGCGGTGGCATCCTGCTGTGGGATCAACGGCTGCAACAACAACACTGCCGGCACATTGGAAATGGTATTGGACAACAACGCCACACCGCCGAGCAAACTGAGGGGGGATCCCGCCAGACCTTCTGCCAAAGGCCACAAGCTCGCCCCCCAGGGGCTACCGGCTACCAATTCCCGTGTTGCTCGCGTCAGGATAAACAACCCCGAAAACATCACCAGCAAATTCCAGTCCACCTGCCCCAAAAATCGCTCTGGTTTGAGTCTGCGGGTGATCAACAACAGGGCCGCCGCCACCAAGGCCGATTCCGCCAACGGGATCCCGGCCACAAACGCCACAAACAGTCCTCCCGTGATCACCACGCTCTTACGCAAGAGGGGGGGATAGAGCCGCAGCGGGATCCAAGGCACCTCTGCAAAGGGTTTCAACGAACGTACCTGCGGATAGTAGAGCCACAGTAACCCCACCTCCACCAGCAGCCCCACCACCGCAATCGGGGTCATCCTGCCGGCAAACTCCAGGTAGCCAATCCCTGAAAAGGAGCCGACCAAAATATTCTGGGGGTTACCGCTCAGGGTAGCGACCGAGCCCAGGTTCGTAGCCGCTGCCAATGCCAATAGGTAGGGGATCGAGTTTAACCCCAGCACCGTCGTCACCTGTAAGGTCAGGGGGGTGAACACCAACGCCAGGGTATCGTTGAGCAGAAAAGCCGAGAGCAACCCGCTGCCAAACACCAGCATGATCAACAGGCCAAAAGGGCTACGGCTGGCCCGAATCAACCCCACCAAAGCCACCTGAAATGCGCCCCCGTAGGACAAGCTGGCATTCACCACCATCATGCTCAGCAAAAACACAATCGTGGTCGGGTCAATGGCTTCCCAAGCCTGCCGCAATGACAAAGTTCCCAAACCGATCAACAGGGCGGATCCCACCAGGGCAATCGTGGCTCGGTTCATGCGCAACCTGGGCAGGGATCCTAGACCCAACCCGACATAGCTCAGGCCCAACACCAACCAAGACAGCTCTTGCACCCCCAACCTCACAGGTACTTCTCATTAGGATCCCTGATTTGTGAGGCAGATGGGTAAGGACAAAGGCTGGAGTTGGGGCAGCTCCCCTTTCACAAGAAGTTTTTTAGTCTAACCAATGGATCGAATCCGATGAACCACAAAGCTCCGCTCAAAAAAGAACAAACTTTGACTAAGTATTACAGGCTAAGTTCAAGTCAAGATTTTGCGGTGTGCAGAGATCTTGTACCGAAAATGGGAAAGGTCTAGGGCCACCAAAAGGGAACGGCCGCAACCTGACACCGGACAAATCTAAGCAAACTCTTGTCACACTGGGAGGAAAGGATCCTGGAAAAAGAATCACAATATCAGGAATGGGATCTTCTCCTGGGGATACTCCATCATTGATAACCAAATCTTGATCACTCAAGTAAGTTTCATCTGCTTCAAAACCCCGAGCAGTCGCAGTAAAAGAGATAAGCGGAGCACTTGGAGAAGAAACAGAAAACTGTACCGTGACTGAATCCACCTCTGGCGGATTAACACCTGTGCCAGTAAAGACAGGATCACACCTAAGAGTAACAGTCATGAATTGATCCAGCTGATTGACCACAGAAGACGAGCGCGGATCCCGAAAACTTGAGCGGCGAGCCTCTTGCACAGAAAGGGGTACAGCAACCGACACCTTAACACCCCTCATCCCTGGGCTGCTGTGGGTTACCCAAGATGAAGATCCGCAAGCATATAGGCAAATAATGGCAAGTAGCAGCGCCACTATTTTTGGTTTTCTCATATTCTTGGCCGATTAATTTCAGATTAATTTCAAATCTATTCACACAGCTAAGCTATCTTCCGAACAGAGTGATGAACAACCGTAGTTCTGCGGGGATCCTCACTGACTGAGGGTACTGCTCACCTTCAGCCGAGATTCCCGATAGGCCAACGTCAGGGAACTCCCAAAAATAATGGCACCCCCCACCCAAGTCCAGAGATCCGGCCATTCCCCAAACCAGAAAAACCCGTACAGCGTCGCCCAAATCAAGGCCGAAAACTGAAAGGGCAACAGCGTCGAGACATCTGCATAGGCAAAAGCATGGATCATCATCACCTGACCCAGCGTGCCCAAGCAGCCAATCGCCAACAACGGCATCCAATCTTCCCCGCCCGGCCATTGCCAAAACCACACCGCCGCCAACAGCGACAAAGGGGCCTGAAACAAGCCCATATAAGCGGTAATCGTGATGCTGGACTCCGTGCGGGAGAGAATCTTAATCAGTATCGTTACCCAAGCCAACAAAATAGAAGCCGCCACCGCTGCTATTGCCCCTACGGTCACTGCTTGAAACCCCGGTCGCAACAATACGATCATGCCGACGAAACCCAACCCCAGAGCCACCCAGCGCTGTAGGTAAACCTGTTCCCGCAACAGCCAGATGGCAAACAGCGACGCAAACAGGGGAATCGTAAAGCTAAGGGCTGTCACCTCCGCCAAAGGGATCCGACTTAAAGCCCAGAAAAACATCAGCATGGCGATGGTATTCAGCACACCCCGCAACGCAAACAGCCCCAACCGCTCCGTACGCAGGGATCCCAAGCCCTCTCGCACCAACAGCGGTAGCAGAGCCAATGACCCGAAAAAATTGCGAAAAAAGGCGATCTCAAACGGGTGCAGCTCCCCCGACAGGCGACGGATCGTGGCATCCATCGTGGCAAAGCAACTGACGGAGATTAAAATCAACAGAATCCCCTTGAGGGTTTTGGGAATTCCTCCCCAGGAAAAGCCGATGCCAATAGGGATGCCAAGGGCGGGACGCAAACCTTTCATGGCTGAACTTGATGAATGCCAATATTCCACTCTAGGAGAAAGAAAGGGATCCCACAGGAGCCGACCCAACCTTTACGAAAAGCAGCGTAAAGCCCCCGGTTTCTAACCGGGGGATATAAGCGCACAGGCTGAATTTATTCAGCAACAGAAATAGTACATACAATAGTCCCCATGAAACGGGTCACCACCACACTCA